>VBJP01000127.1 GCA_005880165.1 Chloroflexota bacterium
CCGTCCGCACCCGCAGCCCCAACCCGCGCACCGAGTCCCGGATCGCCTCTGCGCAGCGCACGCCGGCCGTCGGACGATCGAAGGCGGCGAAGAACGCATCTCCGGCCGTATTCACCTCGCGCCCGTGGTGACGCGAGAGCTCCTGGCGCACCGTGGCGCGGAATCGGTCCAGGAGGTCACGCCATCGTTCGTCACCCAGGTCCACGATCGCCTGCGTCGAGCCCACGATGTCGGCGAAGAGCAGGGTCAGGCGAGCGCGGGCTGGCAGGAATCGGTCAACGAAAGGCCGAATCCTGCGCCGCATCGGCCCAAATGCAATCCCGGCACCCAATCCGAGGCCGGCGGTGACCAGCTCCGAGCGCTGGTGGAAGACCGATTCCACCGCCCGCTGGGCCACGACATCCGCGATTCCGAAGACGGCCAGCAGGACCACGGCGACCGCGCCATACACGACGGTCCGGTTCAGCAGCAGGTCGAGGTCGTAGAGCCGATAGCGCAGCATCGCGACCGCGAACGACGCCGGCATCGCCACTCCGAAGCCGAGGATCGTGGCGATCGTGACCACGATCCCCGCGCTGGCCGGCAGGAAGAAGAGCGCGATAAGCGTCAGGATGACGTTGCTCAGGACCGAGAACGCGACCGCGTAGGCGACCCAGCGCAACTGCAGGCGCTCGTCGCCGGTGGAACGGCGGAGCCTGATGACGACCGCCGCGCCGGCCAGCGCAAGGATTCCCAGCCCACCCAGGAACAGGCCGTATCCAACGGGGCCCTGGCTGATGGTCGCAATGCCGGCCACGCCGGTGGGGTTCGCGATGCGCACCGGGCCCTGGCTGGAGATCAGCTCGGGATCGAGCATGGTCGTGACAAGCAGGGCGGCCGTGAGCACGGTTCCGGCCCAGGCGACCAGGCGCCATCGGTCAGAAAGGAATCGGCCGTTCGGGATGAGCAGCAGGGCGAGAGTCGCAAGGCCGGCTGGGTAGACGAAGCTGTCGGTCAGGTTGCCGAACCACGGGATCCAGGCCGTGAACGGGGCGCCGGGGTGGGTTGCGAAAGCGTAGCGCGTGTACTGGATGGTGGTTCCGGGAATGGCGTTGCAGAGCGATATCGCCAGGAAGACCCAGCCCAGGGGATTCGCAGGGAGTCGCGACGCGACCAACCCTCCGACGAATGCAAAGCCGATGGGCAACACGATCTCGATCAGGTTGGCTTCGTCGATGTTGTGGATGCTGTCGCGGTTCAGCAAGACGAGCACGGCCGTCGTGGCCACGACAACGAGGATCAAGCCCGCGAGAGACCACGCCAGAATTGCCGCTCGTCGCGATGTCATTTGGCCCGATGCTAGCGCCCGCGGGCCGCGCGAGGGTGCGCAGGTGTCGGACGGGCGGCTCGCAATCTGTGCGCTGGTACCCTGCCGGCATGGCGGAACGCCCGAGCGGGACCGTTACCTTCCTGTTCACCGACATCGAAGGGTCGACACGGCTGTTGAGCGAACTTGGTGCTGACCGCTACAGCACCGCTCTCGAGGATCATCGACGCATCCTTCGCGCGGCGTTCGCGCGCCACGACGGTCATGAGGTCGACACGGCGGGCGACTCATTCCTGGTGGCGTTTCGCCGGGCCAGCGATGCCGTGCTGGCGGCGGAGGAGGCCCAGCGGGATCTCGCATCCCAACCGTGGCCCGCAGACAAGGCGGTTCTGGTCCGCATGGGCATTCATACCGCGGAGGTGAGGGACGCCAGCGAGGGGTACGTGGGCGTCGGTGTTCACCTGGGCGCGCGTATTGCGGCGGCGGGTCACGGCGGCCAGGTGCTCGTTTCCCAGGCCACGGCAGAAGTGCTCCCGGATGAGCGCCGGATGTCGCTGCGGGACCTGGGTAAGCATTGGCTCAGGGACTTGCCCGGGCCTCAACGCATCTATCAGCTCGAGATCTCCGACCTGCCCGACTCGTTCCCGCCCCTTCGTACCGCCTCGGTCCGCCCGACGAATCTCGTGCCGCAGCTCACCTCGTTCATCGGTCGCGAGCGCGAGCTGGCTCAGCTGCGTGAGCTTGCGGAGCGTCATCGGCTCGTCACTCTGATCGGGGTCGGCGGCACCGGCAAGACGCGCCTGATGCAAGAGGTCGGAGAAGGTCTGATGGATCGCTTCGCCGATGGTGTGTGGCTGTCAGAGCTTGCCCCAATCGGCGACCCGGACCTGGTGCCGGCCCAGATTGCGCACAGCCTGGGAATCTCTGAGGAGCCAGGACACAAACCGATCGATAGCCTTCTCGGCTACTTGAGCAGCAAGTCGCTTCTGCTCCTGGTGGACAATTGCGAGCACGTGATCGCGGGCGCGGCTGAGCTGGCCGATCGGATCCTCAAGAACAGCCCATCGACTGCGATCCTGGCCTCGAGCCGGGAGGCACTCGGGCTCGAAGGGGAGGTCGTGTTCCAGGTCCCGTCCCTCGGCCTTCCCAAGGCCTCGGCTGCCCGCGACACCGCCGGTGAGAGGGCCGATGGCGCGGACTGGCTGAGCACGGTGATGGCCAGCGAGGCGGTGCGCCTGTTCAGTGATCGAGCGGCCGCAGTTATGCCCTCATTCAGGATCACGCCCAGCAACGCGCGCGCGGTTCTGGATATCTGCCGGCGCCTTGACGGCATCCCGCTCGCGATCGAGCTCGCAGCCTCCCGCGTCACCGTCCTTTCCGTCGAGGAGATCGACGCGGGGCTCGGCGACCGCTTCCGTCTGCTCACCAGCGGTCGGCGCGGAGCCCTCCCCCGTCAGCAGACCCTCCAGGCGCTCATCGACTGGAGCTGGGACCTGCTCTCGGACGAAGATAGGCGGCTGCTGGCCCGACTCTCCGTGTTCGCAGGCGACTGGGCGCTCGACGCCGCGACGGCAATCGTGTCGGTAGCAGAGAAAGCACCGCCGAACCGGATGGACACGCTCAATGGGCTGGCTCGCCTCGTCGACCGATCCCTGGTCGTCGCCGAGCAGGCCGAAGAGACGCGCTATCGCATGCTCGAGACGATCCGGCAATACGGGCGCGGTCGGCTCATCGAGCAGGGCGAGATGGAGACCCTCCGGTCGGCGCATTTCACGTACTACATGGACCTTGCGATGCAGGCCGAGCATCCGTTGCTGGGACCCGACATGCTGCTCTGGCTTGGCCGGCTCGATCGGGAGATCGACGAGCTGCGCGCGGCGCTCGACTGGGGACTCGAAGCGGATCCCGAGCGTGCAGTGCGGTTGACCATCGCACTCGTTCCGTACTGGCGCGCGCGCGCCTTTGGGTCCGAGGCGGTCGACCAGATCGTGCGTGCTGCTGCAACAGCCGAGGCGCTGCCACCCCCACTCGCAGACGGACAGCGCGAACGGACCATTCTTGTGGCGCGAGTCCTCGCCGCAGCGGCACACGCCGAGTCCGTGTGGGGCAGTGGAGCTCGCGGCTTTCCGTATGCAGAGCGAGCGGTGGCCCTCGCCAGCGAGTCAGACGACCTCGAGGCGAACGCCGATGCGATGGGCGCCAAGGCCATGGCTGCCGCCTTTTCGGGCCGGTTCGACAGCTCCATGGCGCTGCACGATGCAGTCCTCGAACTCGCTAAGCGCCGAGGCGATGCCTGGACGATCGCCATGGTTGAAGCCGGAGCCGCTCTCGCCGCGCTGGGTTCAGGGAACTTGGAGGCCGCCGAACGCCGCCAAGCGCACGCGACCGAAGCGGCCGACCAGTCGGGCAATCCGTTTGCGATCGCGTTCTCGAGACTCAACGGCGGGCGGCTTGCCGGATGGGCTGGTCGCATGGACGAGGCACGATCGTTGTTCGCGGAGGCATATGCCGGGTACCGGCAGATTGGCGACACCCGGTTTGAGCTTGTCGCGCGGAGTGACCTGGCTCACGCCCTGCGGCGCGGCGGCGCGTTCGACGAGGCAGAGGCGATCTATCGCGAGACGATCCGCGCCTGGCAACACCTCGGGAGCAGGGGTGCAATTGCCAGCCAGCTCGAGTCTTTTGGATTCCTCGCTCAGGCTAGGGGCGATCCGAGGACAGCCGCCCGGCTGTTGGGAGCCGCGGAGATCCTCCGCGAGCGCGCAGCCGCCGCGATGCTCCCCTTCGAGCGAGTGGAGTACGAGCGTCACGTCGAGCAGTTGCGGGAGTCGCTTGACGCTGCAACGCGCGAGGAGGAGTGGACTGCCGGGCGCTCGATGTCGATGGAGGACGCGATCGCGTTTGCCGTTGCCGATTCGACGTGACAGCTTGTTTCAGTTCTTCGTCTGTTCGTGGTCTCGTGCAATCTGAAACTGGCTGACAGCGCCGGCCTCTGCTGCCGAGGCCATGCTGCGGCTCGCTGGCTCCGGTTGCATGCCTGATGGAGTACCTGCCAGGTAGGTGGCCATGAGGCCCAGCCCCTTGATCTCCATCGGCTCACGCTGCTCGAACGCCACCTTCTCGCGTAGCAGCTGCCAGGTGGAGGGCGCGACCTGGATCCGGCCCGGCACCCCTGACGACTCCATCCGCGACGCCAGATTGACGGTCTCTCCCCACAGGTCGAACAGGATCCGCTTCTGACCGATGACGCCGGCCACTACAGCTCCTGACGCCAGGCCGACGCGCATCTCCAGCTCCGGCGCGCCGCCGGCCCGCCACTCTGCGAAGGCGGCGAGCATGGCGCGGGCCATGGCTAGCGCGGCGTCCGCGTGGTCCTGGCGGGGGATTGGAGCACCGGCGACCGCCATGTACGAATCGCCGATGGTCTTGATCTTCTCGACCCCGTGCTCGACCGCCAGTTGGTCGAAGCGTGTGAACAGATCGTCCAGCAGCGCGACCACGCGGTCGGGATCGGTCCGCTGCGCCCATGGCGTGAACCCAACGATGTCCGAGAAGAGGACCGTTGTCTCGGGGTAGCGCTCGGCGATCCGCTGCTCGCCGTGCTTGAGCCGCTCGGCGATCGAGGTGGGAATCGCGTTGGTAAGCAGCTCGTCGGACCGCGCCTGGGCTGCCAGCCGGCGGATGTCGGTGTAGCGCAGCAGCGCAAAGATGATCGCCCCCGGCACGGCCAGGTTCTGCACCCAGTAGGAGAGCCGGACCCAGAGGGGGATTTGCCGCACGTGTGCGCTGACCATTGGGTCAATGAGCACGATCAGGAGGATTACACCCAGGAACAGGCCGAACCACGGGATCGCGCCGCGAGGACCCAAGAAGAGGATCGCGAAGACGG
>VBJP01000128.1 GCA_005880165.1 Chloroflexota bacterium
AGAACACGATCTTCTCCATCAAGCGTTTCATGGGCCGCCGCTGGGACGACGAGGAGGTCCAGCGCAGCAAGGGCCTGGTTCCCTACCAGGTCGAGAAGGATCCCAAGTCCGATGGCGTGGTCGTCAAGCTGGGCAACGGCAAGACCTTCAGCCCGCCGGAGATCAGCGCCATGATCCTCCAGAAGCTGAAGGCCGATGCCGAGGCGTACCTGGGCGAGAAGATCACCGAGGCGGTGATCACCGTCCCGGCCTACTTCGACGACACCCAGCGCCAGGCGACCAAGGATGCCGGGCGCATCGCTGGGCTGGACGTCAAGCGCATCGTCAACGAGCCGACCGCATCGGCCCTGGCGTACGGCCTCGACAGGCAGAAGGAAGAAAAGGTTGCCGTCTACGACCTGGGCGGCGGGACCTTCGACATCTCGATCCTGGAGCTGTCCGAGGGCGTCTTCGAGGTGCGCTCCACCAACGGTGACACCCACCTGGGCGGGGACGATTTCGACCAGCGCGTCATCGAGTGGCTGAGCGAGGAGTTCAAGAAGGACCAGGGCGTCGACCTCTCGAAGGACCGCATCGCTCTGCAGCGCCTCAAGGAGGCTGCCGAGAAGGCGAAGATCGAGCTGTCGAGCACCACCAGCACCGAGGTCAACCTGCCGTTCATCTCGGCGGATGCCTCGGGTCCGAAGCACCTGGTGATGACGCTGACGCGGGCCAAGCTGGAGGACCTGGTCGCCGACCTGATCAAGAAGACCGAGGAGCCGGTTCGCAAGGCCCTGGCCGACGCGAACCTCAAGCCCGCCGACATCGACGAGGTGATCCTGGTCGGCGGCATGACGCGAATGCCGGCGGTGGTCGAGGCGGTCAAGAAGCTCTTTGGCGGCAAGGAGCCCCACAAGGGCGTCAACCCCGATGAGGTGGTGGCGGTTGGCGCCGCGATTCAGGCCGGGGTCCTGGCCGGTGACGTCAAGGACGTCCTGCTCCTGGACGTGACGCCGCTCTCGCTGGGGATCGAGACGCTGGGCGGCGTGGCGACGCGGATGATCGGTCGCAACACGACCATTCCCACCAGCCACACCCAGATCTTCTCCACCGCCAGCGACAACCAGCCGAGCGTGGACATCGTGGTCCTCCAAGGCGAGCGCGAGATGGCGGGCGACAACAAGAAGCTGGCCACCTTCCGGCTCGACGGCATTCCACCGGCCCCGCGCGGGGTTCCGCAGGTCGAGGTCACCTTCGACATCGACGCCAACGGGATCCTCAACGTGGCGGCCAAGGACAAGGCCACCAACAAGGAGCAGAAGGTCACCATCACAGCCTCCTCGATGCTCTCCAAGGATGACGTCGACAAGATGGTCCGCGATGCGGCAGAGCATGCCGATGAGGACTCCAAGCGGCGCCGCGAGGCGGAGTCGCGCAACGAGGCCGATGCGCTCACCTTCCAGGCCGAGCGCCTGGTGAAGGACCTCGGCGACAAGATCTCCGAGGACGATCGCAAGGAGATCGAGACGCGCGTCGAGGCGGTTCGCGAGGCGCTCAAGGGCGACGACGCCGGAATCATCGACTCGACCAAGCAGCAGCTCGCCGATGTGCTGCAGCGGGTCGGGACGCGCGCCTACGAGGCAGGCGGCGGTGGCGAGGGCGGCGGCGATGGCTCGACGGGCGGCAATGGCGCCGGTCCCGAGGGTCAGCCGGAGGCTGCTCCCGAGGAAGAGGGCGAGACGATCGAGGGGGAGTACAAGGAGGTCTGACCCTCACAGGCGTTCCGGGATAAGCCCGGGAGCCCCGCCCTTGGCCGGCGTTGCAACGGCCTGCGGGCACGGCTCCCGAGCCTTTCTCATATCGGGAAGAGGCTCAGGTCTCCTTGCCGGACGGTCGGCCGCGTGCCAGCACTGGCGCACCGCGCTGGGCCCTCGGGTTGAACCGCCCCTCGCTCCCCTTACAATCGCCGCTCGTTCTCACAGCCAGGACGGAGAGAAGCCCGAGATGGGGATGCACCAGGGCTTCATCGCGGCTGATGTGCCCTTGGATCGACTCGTCGCCGCTATCAACAGCCATGTCTCGAAGCTCGAAACTCGTGAGGCGCGCCGCAGCCTCGACGAGATGGACCTCGAGCCGAAGAACGATGGCTGGCCGATGGCGATAGGCGAGCGCGACGGCAAGGCGTACATCCTCGACACCTCGCTGGTGCTGTCGAGTGCCCACGACCTGATCCCGGCCCTCTCGGCTGATCTCGGCGGCGCGATCGTGGTGGGCGCCGGTGCCGAGACCACGAGCGGCTCGTACTGGCTATTCGCAGCCCGAAACGGTAAGGCGATCCGTAGCTACTGGAACTGCTACACCGACATGAGGCAACCTTGGAGTAAAGGGGAGCCGCTTGCCAGCGAGGCAGCCCAGCACCTCGAGGACCTCGATGGGGACGGACTGCGGGCAGCAGCCGCCAGCCTCGGCTTGGACTACGACGGTTGGTCGAGGTCAGGACCCTTTCTGTCGCTCTTCTACTCGGCGGAGACCTTTCCCCAAGCCGGACCGGTTGCCGAGGAATTCAACACATTTCACGCCTCGGTCAGGATCCCCGAGAGCCAGCAGCCTAAGCCGACCGCCATCCGGCGCGATGGGGGTGGCGTTGACCTTGTACCGGCCGGGAGCCCTGCGGCACTGGCGGCGAAGCCTGAGAAGAAGGGGCTATTCGGCCTGTTCGGTCGGAAGTAGGCCAATCGCCACGTTAGCTTGCAGACCTGAACCCTCCTACGGCTGGGGTTGGGTGCAGAACGGGCAGCGCTTGGCGGCGAGCGGGATCTCGGAGGCGCACTCGGTGCAGGTCTTGGTGGTTGGGGTCTCGACGGCTCCACGCTGACGCCGAGCCTCGAGGGCGTTCAGCGGCGTGATCACAAAGAAGTAGATCGCCGCGGCGACGAGCAGGAATGCGATCAGCGCGTTCAGGAAGGTGCCGTACGCAACCATCGCCCCGCCAGGCGTGGTCCACGTGAGGTGACTGAAGTCGGGGACGCCCACCAGCCCCAGGAGCGGTGTCAGGATGTCCTTGGTGAAGCTGGTGACCACCGCGCCGAACGCGGCGCCGATCACTACGGCCACCGCCAGCTCGACGACGTTGCCTCTCAGGATGAAGTCGCGGAACCCGCTGAACATGCCCAGCACTCCTTCACGTGACGACCGCGGTACGCTCCTTCGGACGATGCGGCTCGCGACCTGGAACGTCAACTCCCTCAAGGCCCGCCTCGATCGCGTGCTGGCCTGGGCTGCGGACAAGCAGCCGGACATCTTCTGCATGCAGGAGACCAAGCTGGCCGACGAGCTCGTTCCGCTGCTCGCCTTCCGTGAGCTCGGCTATGAAGTCGCTCACCACGGCCTCGGAACATGGAACGGCGTCGGCATCGCCTCCCGGGTCGGTCTCGACGAGATCAGCGCCGGCCTCCCGAGCGAAGACGGCTGGGCCGATGACGGCGGCCGCTTCGTATCGGCCACCTGCGCCGGCATCCGCGTGGTGAGCATCTACGTGCCGAACGGACGGGTCGTCGGGAGCGAGTTCTACATCGCCAAGCTGGAGTGGCTGGCACGCCTCAATGCCTGGCTCCGGCAGGCTGCCGATCCAACGGTGCCGATGGCGGTGTGCGGCGACTTCAACGTCGCCCCTGAGGACATCGACGTCTGGGACCCGACAGCCGTGCACGGGGCGACGCACGTGTCCCCGCCGGAGCGCAACGCCGTGGCGCGGATGCGCGAATGGGGCCTCGTCGACGTCGTGCGACGCTTCCATCCCGAGTCCGGGTTCTACACGTGGTGGGACTACCGAGCCGGCAACTTCCACAAGAACATCGGGATGCGCATCGACCACGTCTACCTGACGGAGCCACTCGCGGACCGCGCCGTGGCCGTGGAACGGGACCGGGATGCGCGCAAGCCGTCGACCTACCCGGGCATCCCGTCCGATCATGCGCCGCTCATTGTGGATTTCGCGGACGCCGAGTCGTCCCGGGCTACGCCGCCGGCAGCCGCCTGAGCACGCCGGCGATGTCCCGGCCCGGGCGCGTCCGCGGCCAGGTGACGGACCTCGCGCCGATGAAGCCGACATAGGCGGCCAGGGCGTCGCCCAGCGCATCGAGAAAGCCGGGTTCCGTCATCGGCTCGAACCCCTCCTCGAACCAGATACCCAGGACGCGCAGCGCGCGGTCAGCTCGCTCGAAGCGCGGTTCGATGCGGCCCACCAACTTGTCACCGAACAACAGCGGCAGCACGTAGTAGCCGTGGCGGCGCTTCGCCACCGGGACATAGATCTCCCACAGGTACTCGAAGCCGAACAGCTCGCGGAGCAACTGCCGATCCCAGACCAGGGGATCGAGTGGTGCCATGAAGGTGACCGATGGCGGCGTGGCACGCGGCGCTGGTCCCGGCTGAGCCGCGGCCTGGACGATCGGCTCCTCATCTGCCAGGGCATAGCGGACCTGGCGGAGTCCCTCGACGTGGATGGGGAGGAGCACTCCCTCGTCGACGAGCTGCGCCAGCCCGCGAGCTCGTTCTGGAGCCATACCCGTGCCGACCGCGATCTCGCCGGCCATCTGAGCGCCAAGGAGCCCGACCGCCCGGAACCGGCTGAGGAGCCGATGGCGAAACCCATGCTCCTCGCTCTCATGTTGATCGAGCAGATGCGGTGGCGCGACCCGCTCGATGAGGTCGAAGTAGCGGCGGTTGCCGTCGCGGCGACTGATTCCCAGGCGGCCCGTGACGAAGAGCGCCTCCATCACAGCCCGGGCTGCTGAGGTTGGCGCCCACCACCAGTCGATGGCGTGGTTGTGCTCGCGGAACGCCGCCGTCGACAGCGGCCCATCACGGCGGATCTTGTCGACGATCGAGTCGGCAACGGCGAACTGCTCCCGCAGGATCCCGTCGCGGTAATAGCTCTCGTACCGATCCCAGGTGTGCCTGTAGTGCGGCAGCTCGCCGATGGGCAGGATGTTCAGGCTCTTGTTGTAGAGCTCGATCAGACGCCGATCGCGGGGATCGCCGCCGGGCGGCCCATAGAGCCAGCGATCGCACCAGGCCGTCTGATAGCGCGCGATCCGGGCGTGCAGGGTCAGGTCGTGGCTCCGCGCGCCCGGCACTCCGACCGGGTCGAACTGGACCAGCCCCAGCCGATCGATGACCCGGAGAACCGATCCGGGTTCGGCCGGCAGCGCACGCGGTGGGTCGAGGAGATGGCGCTGGACGAGGAAGCGGCGGGCATGGTCCGCCGAGATGGTGAGGGCTTGGGGCATCGGCCAGATCGTATCGGACATCCCTGACAGGTTCTGGCGGGTTACGAGCCGGCGTTCCCCTTGACAGGGCGCGGCTGATCAGCAGACTCCGCGCATGACCTACCGCGTCCCACCTCCGCCCCTTCCGCGGCTCGCGCCGGAAGGCGACGATACGGATGCGGCAACGCGCCGCGGCCACCAGCTCCAGATCCTGGCCACCGAGCATTGGAGCCTGTTGGCGACTCGCTCGCTCTCCTGGACCGAGTCCTTCAGCCGCGCGACGATGTTCCTCACGCTCCTGTCGGGAGCCATCGTTG
>VBJP01000129.1 GCA_005880165.1 Chloroflexota bacterium
TGGCTCACGCCCGGCCGAACGAACGGCGAGATGACGCCACGCAGCTCGGCGTCGTAGCGCGCGGCGATGGCCTGCCGGCGAGCGTTGTAGTCCGGAAGCTTGGTGAGCTGGGCGAGACCGATGCTGGCGTGGATATCGGTCATGCGGAAGTTGTAGCCCAGGATGTCGTGGTGGTAGCGGACCTTCATCCCGTGCTCGCGCAACAGGGTCACGCGCTCGGCGTAGGCAGCGTCCGAGGTGGTGATCATGCCGCCCTCGCCAGTGGTCATGTTCTTGGTCGGATAGAAGCTGAACACGCCCGCCCCCCAGGTTCCGCTCTTGCGCTGGCCGATGGCGGCGCCGTGCGCCTGCGCGGCGTCCTCCACGATGGCCAGTCCGCGCCGTTCGGCGATCTCGGCGATGGCCTCCATGTCGGCCGGCTGGCCGTAGAGGCTGACCGGCGCGATCGCCCGCGTCCGCGGGGTGATGGCCGCCTCGACCTGGTTCGCATCGATGGTGAAGTCGTCCGCTCGAACGTCCACGAAGACCGGGCGTCCACCGGTGTACAGGACGGAGGTGGCACTGGCGATGAACGTGAACGGAACCGTGATGACCTCGTCGCCCTCGCCGATCCGGTAACCGAGCAAGGCGAGGTGCAGCGCGGTCGTGCCGGAGCTGGTGGCGACTGCCTGGGGCACACCGATGAACGAGGCGAATCGCTCCTCGAGCTCGCGCACCCGGGGGCCCTGCGCCAGCGCGCCGGACTCGAGCGCGCTCCAGACGAGCTCTTTCTCCTCTTCGCCCATGGTCGGGCGGGCGATCGGGATCATCGTGCCGGGGCCTCGCTCGGATGCCGGCGCAGGCTCGGAGTGGGCGGTGATGCCTGGGGCAGGCCCTCACCCGTGATCTGCTGCTGGGCCCGATGGCGAGCGTTGAGCGCCTCGAGCGCGGTGACGATGCGGGCTGCCGCCCGGCCGTCGCCGTAGTGCGCGGGCCGGGATTTCGTCCGATTCATGAAGGCGACATCAGCAAGTGCCGCCGCGAGGCCGCCGGCCTCGTCTCCGATGACACGGTTCCAGCCTGCTTCCACGGTCTCCGTCCATTCGGTCTCGTTGCGCAGGGTGATGCACGGAACGCCGGAGAGGTAGGCCTCCTTCTGGACGCCGCCGGAATCGGTGGCGATGGCGTAGGCGTGGCTCTCGAGAGCGACCATGGCAAGGTAGCCAACCGGATCGATGACCGTCACGTTCGACGGCGCCGGAATTCCTGTCTTCTTCATCGTCTGGCGGGTCCGCGGATGGAGCGGGAAGATCACCCGCCGGTCGATCGCCAGCTCGCCCATCCAGCGCGCGAGCCGATCCGGGTGGTCCACGTTCTCGGCGCGATGCAGGGTCACCAGCAGGTATCCGGGGTTGGCCCGGGCCGCCGCGGGGAGCTGGTCCTCGGCGCGCTGGGCGGCCCACAGGTGCGCGTCGACCATGACGTCGCCCACCAGCTCGGCGCGGTCCGCAAGCCCTTCGCGTTCGAGGTGATTCATGGCCGTGGCGGTGGGCGCCAGCGACAGATCGGCGAGGTGATCGGCCACGATCCGGTTGCACTCCTCCGGCATGAGAGGGTTGAAGGACCGTAGACCCGCCTCGACGTGCGCCAGCCATGGCCGGCGGCCGTTCACCACCAGCTTTGCGGCAACCAGCGCAGCCGCCAGCGTCGAGTTGGTGTCGCCGTAGACCAGGATGCCGTCCGGCTCGCGCTGCTCGATGACCGGCTCGAGGCGCCGGAGCATCTCGGCGGTCATGGCCGCGTGGGATCCCGAGCCGACCTCGAGGTTGACGTCGGGCGGCGGGATCTCCAGGTCACGGAAGAAGGCAGCGCTCATGGCATCGTCGTAGTGCTGCCCGGTGTGGACCAGTGTTTCCTGGTGACGGACGCGCAACGCGCGCGTGACCGGGGCCGCTTTGACGAACTGCGGTCGCGCGCCGACGACTGTCAGGACCCGCATCAGTCGGCCTCTTCGGTCGGCGGGAAGGGCCGGCCGCACGCCGGGCAGGCGCCGCGGAATGGAGCGCCATCGGCTTCGTCGCGAAGCGGCTCGCCGCACGAGCAGACGCTACCCAGGCGGTGCGCCGGATTGCCGACCACCAGTGCGTGATCGTCGACGTCGCGAGTCACCACGCTGCCCGCCCCGACCATCGCCCAGCGGCCGATGGTGACCCCCGGCAGGATGGTGCTGTTCGCCCCGATGGCCGCTCCGCTGCGCACCCGGATAAGCACCACCGACCAGTCCTCGTCGCGCTTCAACGAACCATCCGGGTTCACGGCGCGCGGTACGCGGTCGTTCGTGAAGCAGACGTGAGGCCCGACGAAGACGCCGTCTTCGATCGTGACGCCGTGATAGACGCTCGCATTGTTCTGGATCTTCACGTTGCTGCCGATGACCACGCCGACGTCGACGTAGACGTTCTTGCCGATGATGCATCCCGCCCCGATCCGGGCGCGCTCGCGCACCTGCGACTGGTTCCAGATGCTGGTGCCGTCGCCGATCTCCGCATCGGGCGCGACGTCGGCGGTCGGGTGGATGCGCACGGACGGACGATCGTTCATGCGGTCTCCTGCGGTGCCGCGATTCTACGCTGCTCGGCACGACAGGCTCGGGAGCTCACGGGGCGCCAGCCAGCGACCGAATGCGCGGCGAGGCGGCGGCGACCGCCTGCCCACGGTGGCTGAGGCGGTCCTTCTCCTCCGGCGCCAGCTCTGCGGTCGTGAGGCCCGACGGGAGCTCGAAGATCGGGTCATACCCGAATCCCCCACTCCCGCGACGCGCTGTCGCCACCCTGCCCTCGACGGTGCCTGAGAAGAGCTCCACCGAAGGCTCTCCCGGGCCGGGTTCCGCAAGCGCCAGCCAGCAGACCATCCGCGCCCTGCGATCGCTGACGCCTTCGAGGCGGTCGAGCAGCGCGTCCGCGTTGTCCCCCGCCTTGGCGACCATCCAGCGCGCCGATCGGGCCCCCGGGCCCCAATCGAGGGCCGCCACCTCGATCCCGGAGTCGTCCGCCAGCGTCAGGCGGCCTGAGGCTCGGGCAAAAGCCAGCGCCTTGTCCCGCGCATTGTCGGCGTACGTCAGATGGGGCTCCGGGACGGTCAGCTCCAGGCCGATCTCGGCCGGTCCCACCACATGGACGGGAAGGCCTGACAGGAGTCGGCGGAATTCGGCCAGCTTGCCGTCGTTGTTCGTCGCGACCAGGAGCTCCCTCACTCCCCTGCGGGAGCCTCGATCGCCTGCTGCTGAAGATCGAAGAGCTGGTGGATGCCAGCCGCGGCCAGGTCGACCATCTGGTTCATCTGGTCGCGATCGAATGCCTTCTGCTCGCCGGTCCCCTGCACCTCGACGAATCGGTCGTTGTCGGTCATGACGATGTTCATGTCGACCTCAGCGGTCGAGTCCTCGCTGTAATCGAGGTCGAGGTAGAGCTGGCCGCCAACGACGCCGATGCTCACCGCCGCCACCCTGCCGACGAGCAGATGCGCCATGCCGAACTTCTTCAGCCCCCGGGCCAGGGCGACGTAGGCACCGGTGATGGATGCCGTTCGCGTGCCCCCATCAGCCTGGATCACGTCACAGTCGAGCGTGATGGTGCGTTCTCCAAGCCGGGAGAGATCGACCACGGTCCTCAGCGAGCGCCCGATCAGCCGCTGGATCTCGTGCGTCCGGCCCCCGATCCTGCCGGTGCTCGCCTCGCGCTGACTGCGTTCGGTTCCCGCTCGCGGGAGCATGCTGTACTCGGCGGTGACCCAACCGGTTCCCTTGCCACGCAGGAATGGGGGAACCCTGTCCTCGATGGTCGCCGCGCAGACAACCCGCGTATCGCCGACACGGATCAGCACCGACCCCTCGGCGAACTTGAGGTAGTCGGGGACGATCTTCACCGGGCGTAGCTGGTTCGGGAGGCGCCCGTCAGCGCGCCGTGCGACGGCGATGGTCGACATCCGGTGGATTGTACGTTGCTCCCAGGCCCCTCCTGCTACCGTCATTGGCCATGCGCCTCCTGGTGGTCACCGCCCGCTACCCGACTCCCGATCGGCCCGCCGCGGGCCGATTCGTCCAGGAGCGGCTCGCCGACCCGGACCTGCGGTCCTGGGTGATCGCTCCGCGGCGCTATGACCTGCCCGGCTGGCTGAGATACGCCTCCCTTGGCTGGCGGGCGGCGACGGCACGCGGTCGGTTCGACGGCGTGGAGGGCCACTTCGTGCTGCATTCCGGCGTCGTGGCGTTGGCGGCAGCCCGGGTCCGAGGCCTGCCGCTGGTGATCTACGCCCATGGAGGCGACGTGCGGGAGATGGCACAACGCAACCCGCTGAACACCTGGCTCGCGCGGCGGGTGCTGCGCGGCGCGGACGCCGTGGTCACCAATTCAGCCGAGACCGCCGGGCTCGTTCGCCAGCTCGGAGTAGAGGCTGCCGTGATTCCGCCCGGCGTCGACCTCTCGCGGTTCCGGCCGACTCCCCGGCCCCAGGCCCGCCGGGTCCTCTACCTGGGGGGCGCCGCTCCGTACAAGGGGCTCGAGGCGGCTCGACGGCTGGCGGACACCCTCGTTGGCCCGGGCATTCGCGAGGTCCCGCCCGACGAGGTTCCAGCCCTCATCGCCGCCCACGACGTCGTCCTGGTTCCATCGCTTGCCGAGGGGTTCGGCCTGGCCGCGGCGGAGGGCATCGCGGCGGGCCGCTGGGTCGTCGCGCGGGCAGTGGGGGGACTGCCGGATGTGGTCAGCGAGGGGGTGAATGGATTCCTGGCCCGTACCGACGACGAGCTGGCCGATGCGCTCAGGCGAATACCCGACTACGACCCAAACGCGGTGGCGGGGACGGCAGCGCGGTTCTCACTCGAGCGACATCGGGCAGGCATGGCCGGGATCTGGGCCACGGTGCTCGAGGCTCGCCGGGGGAGGACGGATGCGAAGAGCGCGGGATCGGGCTCCGGAGCTACTTGACCGTCACGCCTCCGCCAACCGGCATCCAGTAGCCGGCCCAGATGCCGTCGACGATCAGCACATAAGCTCGACCATTGATTACCGCCCACCGATCGGCCGATGCCGACGAAGAACGGGCCAGCGTGTACGACTTCGTCGCCGAGACCGCCCAGGCGCTGTTGAACCGATAGGCGGTGTAGGTGCCGGCCTGGAAGGCGGTAGAGCGAGGCGGGTTATACATCACCAGCTCGGCCACCCCGGGCAGGTAGACCCTGGGGGACTCCTGCACCCAGTAGCCCGCCCAGACACCATTGACCACGTAGAACCAGGCTCCCGGATGACCGGCGATCGCCTTGTTCCGCTGGCTGGCTGCCGCACTTGACGATTGGGCGAGCGTGTAGCGCTTCGAGCCGGTAACTCCGCCCGCCGCGTCGAACCGGTAGCCCGTGGTGGAGCCCGCCGCGAAGACCAGCGCCCTGGGCGGGTTGTAGAGGGTGATGTATGGGCTGAGCGTGGCGAAGGTCCAGCTCATGGGCACGAGGGCATTGCCCGCGGCGTCGCGGATGGCGCTGCCCAGGGCCGCGCGGAAGGTGTGGCCCCGCGTCAGCCCGGCCGATGGCCTGAGGGTCGCGATCCTGGTCGCCGGATCGTAGGCCACGGTGCCGCTGATGGGTGCCCCACTCGTCACGTCGGTCAGCGTGAGGCTGGTCCCGGTGATGCCGTTGACGGGCTCGCTGAAGGTGACGGCCACGCTCGCCGTGCTGGGCACCGCGCCGCCCGTCGGAGATCGGGTGACGACCGACGGCGGTGTGAGGTCGCTCGCCACGCCCCAGCGAGCGAGCGCCACCGCGCTCACACCGCTCGCCGGAGCGACGTGGGAGGCGGCGCCCACGGTCGCCGTGACCCGCAGCAGATACCTTCCCGCAGGTGCCCATGAACCGGATGTCAGCCGCCCGTCCCAGTTCGCGACCCGGCTTCCGGCGCCCTGCGCCCCGAGGCTGTTCGAGTCCACGATGGCGCCCGCCGCGCTCAACACGTCGAGCCTGACCGAGTCGGCCGCCGCAGGCAGCGAGTAGCGCACCGCCGCGCCGTCGCCACGACCGTCGCCATTCGGGCTGAATGTGCGAGCAACCGGAGCATACGAAGCAATCCAGGGTGCCATCGTCGTCACGGTCGGAGCGACCGCAGGCACCAGGAATGGGCCTGACGCATCACGTGCGGCCACCCACCCCGTCCGGGGATAGTCCGCGCTCGGCCATTCCCTGAAGGCGAACTGCACCTGGTACCACTGGTATCCGGACGAGGAGACCGGACCGGAGAGGATGGCGACCCGGTTGCCCTTGATAAGCTGGGCGAGGCTGTCGAACGAAGTACCGGCTGCGGAACGAACGTTGAGCAGGTCGGCCACCACCGCTCCGAAGCCCCCGACCACCAGGCTGCTGCCGGGGTTCGGCGCGGCTGGGCGCCAGGGCTGGGTATTGCCGAGCCGATCGCGCCGCTGGACTGTGTAGGACGAGAGGCCTGAGCCCACGTCGATGGCGCGCCAGCGGACCGTGATCGCGTAGGCGTCCGTCACCAGCGGCAGGTTGGCGATCCCGCCAGCGGGAGGCATCGTGTCCTTCTGGAACTTGTTGGCGACCAGGTTCCAGAGGTCGCTGACTCCGCCGTCCATCAGAAGGTGCCATACGCCGACACCGGCCAGCCCGCGGCGGTTGATCATGTCGTACTTCACGCCGAGCGACGTGACGTCGTCGTAGTAACCCTCGATCCAGCTGCGGGCGGTGCTGTCGTAGTAGGCGAACCATGGGACCTGCCCAACCGAGTCCCAGCGACGGCCGTGGGTCGTAGTACACAAACCACGGGACCTGCCCGACGGAATCCCAGCGACGGCCATGCGCGGCCGCCAGGCTCTTGGCGCCGGTGTAGTAGTAGGCCTTCGAATAGCCCGATGCGCCGGCGACCGTCGCGGCGTTCAGCGCGCTCGAGGTCGTGTGCCAGGTACGCCCGTAGTAGGGGACGCCCCAGATCAGCTTGGCGGCGGGCATCATCGACAGGAAGTCGCTCACCGACTGGTTGACGTCGAGCATGTACGAGCTTTCCATGGGCGCGACTGCGCCGGCGCGGGAGGACCCCGACCAGCTGTAGTCGTAGCCCATGGCGAAGATGCCGTCAGACGCGCCGGAGGCGGTGAGCGCGGTCAGGTCGTAGCCGGTGGCCCAGGTTGCGGCGCCGGCGGTCGTGCAGACGGTCAGGTAGGAACCGACACCCGCCGCGACCAATGCGGCCTTCAGCTGGCGGACGAAGGCGACGTATTTGGCACGTAGCGTCGTGGCGAGCGGCTCGAAGTCGAGATTGACGCCGTCCGCGTTCCGGTTGCGCACCGCGGCGACGATGTTGTTGACCAGCTGGGTTCGGTATGTGGCGTTGCCCAGCAGGGTTGCCTGCGCTGCGGCCGAGGCACTGTCCCAGGCCATCATGGTGATCGTGATCACGAGCTTGTCGCCCTTGCGATGCGCGGCGTTGATTACCCCGGTCATGGCGGACGAGTTCCAGCCGTTCCAGCCGGTGCTCGTGGTCGCCAGCGTGCCGTTCGAGCGGGCGGCCACACCGAAGTAGGCGATCGTCGAGACGAGGCCGTACTGCATCCACTGCAGGTCGCTGGCGTTCAGGGTCCAATATGGGAGGAAGCCGAATACCTGCTTCCTCAGTCCGTTAGGGAGCGAGGCGAGCGTCGCAGCGGCGGCGCTGCCGTCCGTCGGGGCCAGCGGGATGAGCTCCGTCCCGGCCACGGTCGAGGGCTCTGCCGCCAGGACGATCGGGGCGTCCTCGAGCTTGCGCGGCTTGGCGCCCGGATGGAACGAGATCCGGTCGTTGGCATGCGCTCGCCACTGGACTGCCATCTCGGAAGGCCCGAGCGAGCCGGGAGGAGCCGGCGGCAGAACCCGACCATTTGGAAGGACGACCGAGCCTGCGATCCGCGCAACCAGCTGGCTGCCCTGCCCCGCTGACGTGCGTCCGGCGACGAGCGCCGGCTGCCAGGTCGAGGCGGCCAGGACGGCCATGACGGCCGTGACGAGAAACGTGGATCGTCGGGAACGGCGCATGGGCGGGCTACCTCGGATGCAGCAGGCTCGAATTGCTCAGCAGTCGATTCCGGGCCAACCTACCGACCAGCGTGGGGGCGCGGAATGGTACGAAACTCCCCGCACCGCCCCGGACCCCCTCAGTGCAGCGTGATGCTGGTCGCCTCGCGCATCCAGTAGCCGGCCCAGACTCCCGAGGTCACGTAATACCAGCCGCCGGTCTGTCCCGTCACCGCACTGCGCTTGCTGGTCGGCGCGCTCGATGAGCGCGCCAACGTGTAGCTGTGCCTCGATAGGACCGTACCGGTTGAGCTGAACCGATAACCCGTGTAGGTGCCCGCGGCGAAGCTCAACGACCGCGTCGGGCTGTAGGTTTCAGTGCGGGTGGTGGTGAACGACCAGGTCGTCCAGGCCAGTGAATTGCCGGAGGCATCGCGGATGCTGCCGGAGAGGGCCATCGAGTAGGTAGTGGCGGGCGCCAGCGGACGGACCGGCCGGAGCACGGCCGTCAGCGTCGAGCCGGTGTAGGTGACTGTGGCCGGCACGATGGTGGAGCCCTTACGAAGGACCATGGTGTTGGTCCCGACGCCGGTCACCGACTCGCTAAAGCGTACGGTCACGGCAGGCGTCATGGTCTGGCCTGTCGAACCCGGAAGCGGTGATCGGCTGACGACCGCGGGTGGCGTTTCGTTCCCGCTCGAAACCCCCAGTCCGAAGGTCTGTGCGGGGTTTCCGGCAAAGGCGTAGGTGTAATAGGGGTCCGTCGTCCGGCGGCCCAGCTTGACGCGATCGCCGCTGATGAACAGGTGCGCGTTGTCGGTCACCGTCACGCCGGATGGGACGTGCGCCGCGTAGATGGCGCCATACGTCGAGCCGGACTTCGTCAGCAGGTCATGGACCAGCGGGGCGACACCGTGATCGGTCGCGAAGTATCCGCTCGCGCCGAGCGGGTTGAGAACCTTGCGCGAGTAGTAGCTCGCTCGCTGCAGGGCCTGCGTGGCAGTGGCGGGTGTCGTCCCCGGCTCCGACGCACCCGGCGCATAACAGGCGTTGGCATACACCATGACCCAGCCCGCGGCAGGGGTGATCGGACCGCCGGCGCAGTAGGTGCGCTGCACGCTCCCGTCGGTGGAGGTCAGCGTCCCGGTGAGGGCCTTCTCTCCGCAGTAGGCCATGGTCGTCGACCAGTTGTCGCCGTCGCCGTTGGTGGTCGTCCGGTTCAGGCCCCAGCCATCGGTCCGGTCGCCGTAGAACGTCGTGGTGTACGGATTCGGATAGCCGTTGCCGTGACCGAGGTAGATGACGATGTTGGCGCCGTTGACGGCGGCCTTGACCTTCGCCCAGGTCGCGTTGGGCGAGTAGACCTTCACCACGGTCGCGCCATCGGCGGCGGCTGTCGCCGCGATCTGGTCACCCTGGCTGCGATACGAAGAGGTGACCGAGCCGGTCGGGCCGACGATGATCACGACCTTGGGAGGAGTCGCCGCGCGGACGGCGAGGGGCGCCGCAAACGCAGCCGAAAGGGAGACGAGTGCGATAAACGTGGCTCGGATCCGATCCGGCAATGGTCTGTCCTCGGAGGTCGCTTACGTGGATTGGCGGCGGCCGCTCCTCGTCGGAGAGGTGCCCGAACGACCGTACGCACCCGGGGCGAGCGAGCCTATGGCGCGATGGTCCGCGCGCGCTGGGGCCGATGGGCCCAGTGCTCGGGTGCACCGTGCGCCTGTGCCGAAGGCTCGGCGTCAGTCCTTGGTGAAAGCCAGGACTACCAGCAGGCGTTCGACGCGCTGAACGTCGAGCGCGGGCCGTACGAACGCCGTCTGGGTCAGCGCGTTCTGATCCGCCTGAACGGCCTGGACGGTTCCGATCAGCAGACCCTTGGGGTAGGAGGAGCGGAGCTGCGTGCCCAGGCTGAGGCCTGCGCTGGCGATGGTGTCACCAGGGGTGACCTTCTCGGTGATCGGCACCTTGGCGAAGACGAGCTGGCCGCCGAGCTGACCCTGGACCTCGCCGAGCGCGCGGCTCTGCTGGTCGACGGCCACGACGCTCGATCGCGTATCGACCACGAAGCGGACCTCGGCGGTATCGGAGCCAGCGCTGACGACGGTGCCGGCGAGGGCGCCCGCGCCGTTGGCAGAGCCGACCACCGGCATCCCGATCTTGACGCCGGAGTCGGTGCCGGCGTCGATCCCCACCTCCCACGAGAGGTTCGAAGGATCGCGAGCGATGATGCGCACCGGCAGCAGCCGCAGGTTGAGCGATTTGGTGAGGCCCAACAGCTGGCGCAGCTCGGCATTTTCCGCGGCAGCCTCGGTCAGCTCGGCGACACGCTGCTGGAGTCCGACAAGCTGGCTGCGCAGCTGATCGTTCTCGGTCCGCAAGCGATCGATCTCGCCGATGGTTCCGAACAAGCCGACGACCCCCTGCCCCGCGCCCGCCACGGCAGCGCGCACCGGCTCGAGCGCCTGGCGGCTGGCCTGCTTGAGCTGCAGCACCGGTTCGGTGCCCGACGCCAGCAGCATCAGGAGCGAGGCGACGGTGAAGGCCGCCAACCATAGCCCGGCGCGCGAGCGCCGGTTGGATGAGCTGACCATCGCTTCGGACCGAAGGCCGGGTTGCTAGCGCGGCGCCCGGCTGTACTGCTCGCTGACCAGCACGCGCTCCAGGCTGTCGAGATCCTCGAGCACCCGCGCCGTGCCGCGCACCACGCAGGTGAGCGGGTCGTCAGCGATGTGGACGGGCATCTGCGTCGCCTCCGCGACGCGCTGGTCGAGGCCGGCCAGCAGCGCTCCCCCGCCGGCGAGGACGATCCCCTGGTCCATGATGTCGGCGACCAGCTCCGGCGGCGTCTCCTCGATGGTCTCCTTGATGGCCTCGATGATCTGGGCCACGGTCGGCTCGAGGGCCTCGCGGATCTGCTCGCCGCTCACCTCGATGCTGCGCGGCAGCCCAGTCAGCAGGTCGCGGCCGCGGAAGGTGACCGTACGCTGGTTGGCGACCGGATAAGCGGAGCCGACGGCGATCTTGATCTCCTCGGCGGTGCGCTCACCCATCAGCAGGTTGTACTCCCGGCGCGCGAAGCTGACGATGTCGGTGTCCATCTCATCGCCGCCAATTCGGTTCGATCGGCTCACGACGATGCCGCCCAAGCTGACCACCGCGACCTCGGTCGTGCCGCCACCGATGTCGACGATCAGCGACCCGGACGGCTCGCTCACCGGCAGGCCGGCGCCGATGGCGGCTGCCATCGGCTCCTCGATCAGCCGCGCCCAGCGCGCGCCGGCGTTGATGGTCGCGTCGCGCACGGCCCGCTTCTCCACCTCGGTGACGCCCGAGGGGATGCCTACCAGGACGCGCGGGCGGGGGATGCGGGCGTATCGGTCGTGCACCTTCTGGATGAAGTAATGGATCATCTGCTCGGTGACGTCGAAGTCGCTGATGACCCCGTCGCGCAGGGGACGGATGGCGACGATGTTGGCCGGGGTGCGACCCACCATCCGCTTCGCCTCGGCGCCGATGGCCAGCACCCGCTTGCTGCGGGTGTCCATGGCGACCACGCTCGGCTCGCTGATGACGATCCCCCGGTGGCGGACCGTGACGAGCGTGTTGGCCGTGCCGAGGTCGATGCCGACGTCGTGCGAGAGCAGGCCGAGCAGGCCGTCGAAGATGCCCAAGATGCCTCCGGGAGCTGTTGGCTGGTCTCGTTGGACCGGGCACTGAAG
>VBJP01000130.1 GCA_005880165.1 Chloroflexota bacterium
TTCAGCGGGGTCGGGTTGCCGTAATAGTCGACGGGGATGCGCTCAACCAGGGTGGTCGAGGCGCGGCTGGTGCGAAAGCCGGCGAAATCGCGCTCCATCGCCTCCAGGCCCCGCTGCATCTTGGGCTCCGCGGCGAGGATGGCGGCGTGGGTCATCGGGTCACCTCTCCGGCGATGAGGGTGCCGATCGACTCTCCGCGTACGGCGCGCAGGATGTTGCCGGTGCGCGTCATGTCGAAGACGACGATCGGCATCTCGTTGTCCATCGCCAGGCTGACCGCGGTCGCGTCGAGCGCACCCAGCCGGTTGGCGAGCAGGTCCGTGTAGCCGATCTGGGTGTAGCGGGTGGCATCCGGGTGGATTTCGGGGTCGGCATCGTACACCCCGTCGACCCGCGTGGCCTTCAGGATCACCTCCGCGTGGATCTCGACGGCGCGCAGGGTCGCGGCAGTGTCGGTCGTGAAATACGGGTTTCCGGTGCCGGCGACCATGATGATCACGCGACCCTTCTCGAGGTGGCGCACAGCGCGTCTTCTGATGTACGGCTCGCAGATCTCGTTCATGGCGATCGCGCTCATCACGCGCGTCGGGCAATCGAGCTGCTCCAGGGCGTCCTGCAGGGCCAGGCCGTTCATCACGGTGGCCAGCATGCCCATGTAGTCGCCCGTGGCGCGGTCCATGCCCCTCGCCGCGGCCGCCAGCCCGCGAAAGATGTTGCCGCCTCCCACGACCACCGCGATCGCGACCCCGAGGGCTTGCGCCTCAGCGATCTGGCTAGCGATCGAGCGCGTGACCTCCGGGTCGACGCCATACGGGCGGCCGCCCATCAGCGACTCGCCTGACAGCTTCAGCAGCACGCGCCGATAGCGCAGTTCCTGCGAGATCGCTTCGGCCGGGGCCGCCTCGGCCATGGGCGTCAGGCCGCCCCGGGTCCGAGGCCGGTCTGCGCAGGCCCGGTCTCGCCGACGGCCATGCGCGCAAACCGGGCGACGCGGATGTTCTCGCCGAGCAGCGCGATCTTCTCGGTGATCAGATCCGCGATCTTGCGATCGGTATCGCGGTAGCGGAGCTCCAGGAGACAGGCGGTCTCGAGCCACTTGTTCAGCTTGCCTTCGACGATCTCGGCCACGCGGTCTGCGGGCTTGCCCTCCCCCTGCGCGTCGAGTGCGAAGGCGCTCCGCTGGGCCTCAAGGACCTCGGGGGGCACCTGGTCGCGGGAGACATATCGCACGGTGTCGTGCCCGGCGACGGCCATCGCCAGGTCGCGCGCCAGCCGCTGGAACTCGTCCGTGCGGGCGACGAAATCCGTCTCGCAGTTGAGCTCGAGGAGCGCGCCAAGCCGTTCGCCATGGTGGATGTAGCTGCTGATGACGCCTTCGCGTACCTGTCGGTCGGCCTTCTTGGCGGCCGTCGACAGGCCCTTCTCGCGGAGCCAATGGGTCGCCTTCTCGAGGTCTCCCCCACTCTCCTCGAGCGCTCGCTTGCAGTCCATGACGCCGGCGCCGGTCTGCTCCCGCAGCCGCTTGACGTCCTCGGGCGTGATCATGGTGGTGGTCATGGTTCCTTCCTGGGTTCGCTGGGTCCCGTGCCATGGCTGGCAGCGCGCATGCGCCGTCGGCCGGGTTGACTGTCCTACTCCTGGTCGAGCGTGGCTTCCTCGTCCTCGCCGCGAGACTCCGCCGTGCGACGCGCCCGTGCGCGTCGTTCCTCGTCTTCGTCATCCTCCGGCTCGGGCTCAAACACGAGGGCCTCGCCGGCCGCCAGGGCGGCGCTGTAGTCCGCTTCCTCCGCCAGCACCGTCTCATCAACGGGTGGCAGTGCCTCGGCCTCCTCGAACTCCTGGTCGAGCCGCGCCTGGCGCTCGTTCAACGCCTCGAGCACCGCATCGGCCACTTTGGTGGAGATCAGCTTGACTGAGCGGATCGCGTCGTCGTTGGCGGGGATGACCCAATCGATGAGGTCCGGATCGCAGTTCGTGTCGGTCATGGCCACGATCGGGATCTCGAGCCGTCTCGCCTCCGCGACCGCGATCGACTCGCGGTGCGGATCGACCACGAAGAGCGCTCCAGGCAGCCTGCGCATGCGGCGGATGCCGCCCAGTGCGGCGTTCAGGCGGGTGATCTCCTCGTTGAGCTTCGAGGCCTCTTTCTTGGTGAGGCGCTCGAACTCGCCACTGTCGCGTCGGGCCTCCAACGCCTCGAGACGCTGGATGCGGCGCTTGATGGTGGTGAAGTTGGTGAGCATCCCGCCGAGCCAGCGGGTGTTGACGTAATGCTGACCGGAACGCTCCGCCTCGAGGGCGATCGACTCCTGGGCCTGTTTCTTGGTTCCGACGAAGAGGATGCTCTCGCCGCGCCGCACGGTTTCGCGGACGAAGTCGAGCGCGTCGTCCAGGCGGCGAACCGTCTGGGCGAGGTCGATGATGTGGATGCCGTTGCGCTCGGCGAAGATGTACTCGCGCATCTTCGGGTTCCAGCGGCGGGTCTGATGTCCAAAGTGGACCCCCGCCTCGAGCAGCTGCTTCATGGTGGTGGCTGCCATTCGGGCAAACTCCTTCGGTTCTTCCTCCGCCCGCCTCTCCTCCCTCGTGATCGACCCGGCCAGAACGAGGCTGCGGGCACCTTGATCGAGGGATCAGCGAGCGTGTGTGATGGGACGCTGGCGTCCGAGCCACGGTCGAAGACTCGGCCTCGGAGCCGGCCCGAAGTATAGCACGCGCGACAGATCGCCCTTCCTGGGAGGCCCGGGCACCTCACTGGACTCCACCGAACCGGTACGAAGGTACCAGCAGCCCACGCCTTCGTACCTTTGACCCTGCGTCTGCGGCTGGGGAGCATCGTTTCCGGATTGCTGCACGGCCCTGACCGATGGTCCCCGCTGGGCGCGGGATCGTTTGCCTCACGGCTGGCTGGAGGAGGAAATCATGCGACTGCGCCGCGGAGCGCTAGCCACCACCGCCGGCACACTCGCCCTGGTGCTGCTTGGAGGGCCGATGCTTGTCAGCCCAGTCCTGGCCGCGACGCCGACCGTGGTGGTCTATCCCGGCGACACGCTGAGCGCTATCGCCGCGCGCCACCGCACCACCGTCGATCGACTGGTCGCCCTGAACCGAATCGCGAATCCGGATCTGATCCTGCCCGGCCAGATCCTGGTGCTCGCACGATCATGGGCTCAGACGGCATCTGGAACATCAACTCGGACCGCCGCGACGCTCATCCACGTCGTGCGCCGCGGCGAGAACCTCAGCGGTCTGGCAGCACGCTATGGCACCAGCGTCGCAGCCATCGTGGCTGCCAATCGGCTGGCGAATCCGGATCGGATCGTGACCGGCCAGCCGCTTCGCATTCCCGGCATTGTCCGCAGCACAAGCCGGCCGCACGCCGGCACGAGCGCGAGCTTCGTGCACCTCGTCCGTGCGGGCGAGACGCTGAGTGGCATCGCGCGCCGGTATGCGGCCAGCGTGGCGGTGCTGGTCAGGCTCAACCACCTGTCCCGCGCCGGGTACATCCGCATCGGCCAGCGCATCCTGGTCCCCGGCAGGCGAGGGCCGGCCCCGACCGCTTGGTCCACCGCCCGTTTGCCGGACGACACCCGCGCGGTCATGGCGCGCCGCGCCGCCATCCGTGACCTGATCGCCGCCGAGGCCCGTCGTGCGGGAGTTCCCGTTGCCTTGGCGCTGGCGGTTGGCTGGCAGGAATCCGGCTGGCGGCAGGGAGTGGTGAGCTACGTCGGCGCCGTGGGAGTCATGCAGCTCCTGCCGGACACCGCAGCCTGGATCGCCGACACGATGCTCCATGCGCGCGTCAACGTCCACGGCGCTCGATCCAATGTCCGTGCCGGCGTCGCCCTGCTGAAGCACTACCTGCTGCGCTACCGCGGTGATCGCCGGCGAGCGCTGGCGGCGTATTACCAAGGCCAGCGGGCGGTCGACCGCAACGGGATCTTCCCGGTCAGCCGCCCTTACATCGACTCCATCCTTCTCCTCGAGGAGATGCTCCAGCCATAGCGCGGGCGGCCTACCAACCGCCGATGCCCTGGTGCCGCACCATCCGCCATCCCCTCTCGCGCCGGTCCAGCGCGACGAGGTCGAGGCGAAGCGCCAGGTGCGCTACGGGCTCGCTGATCGCGTAGCGTACGAGGGCAGCGCGCAGGCGGGCGAGATGCCGGCGGTCGACGCTCTCCAGGGCGCTCCCCGTCCTCGGGCTGCGCCTGCCGCGCACCTCCAGGCCGACCAGCGTCCCGAGCGGGTCGATGGCGACCAGGTCAAGCTCACCTTCCGACACCTTCCAGCGACGAGCGAGGATCCGCCATCCCATTGCTCCAAGCCGCTCTGCGACGATCGATTCGGCGCGGTGTCCGAGGTGGTGACGAGGATCGGTCATGTGGCGCTGCCTGGCGAGCCCGTTCAGCCGACCAGCAGCGCCCGCCAGCTCGCATCGGGGTCGACTTCCAGCGACTCATCGTCGGCGGGCTCGATTTCCTCCTCGTCGAGAAGCGGAAGGTCGTCGAAGACGAGGTCGAGCGGCAGCTGCGTGCCGGCCAGCAGCATCTTGATCGGCGCGAACGAGCGCCGGTGCCAGGCACACGGACCCTCGCTCATGAGAGCGTCGTAGTGGCGCCGGGTTCCGTAGCCCTTGTTCACCGCGAAGCCGTAGGCCGGATAACGTTCGTCGAACTCGGCGCAGATCCGGTCGCGAGTCACCTTGGCCACGATGCTGGCGGCGGCGATCGAGGCGCTGATCGCGTCGCCATCGATGATGGGACGCTGCGGAAGATCGACATAGGGCAGGCTCAGCGCGTCGATCACCAGATGGTCCGGGGCGCTGGTCAAGCGCCCGATGGCTTCGCTCATCGCCAGCTTGGTCGCCTGCAGGATGTTGACTTTGTCGATCACCTCGACCTCCATCAACCCGACGGCAACGGCCTCGGCGCGGTCGAGGATCTGCTCGTACAGCGCCTCCCGGCGACGGCGCGTCAGGACCTTGGAGTCACGTATACCCTTGATCCGATGCCGTTCGGGCAGGATGACCGCGGCGGCCACGACCGGACCGGCCAGCGAGCCACGACCGACCTCGTCGAGGCCGGCGATGTGCTCGAACCCCGCGAGACGGAGCTCACGTTCGTGGCGCATGTGCGCGTCGCGGGGACGCCTGACGCGGTGCGCCCGGCGGGCGTGGGGCCTGACCGGGACGGCTCGCGCAAGCACGGGATCAGGAGGTTCGGCGCTCGCGGAGAGTCGCGGACTTGCCGACGCGCGTGCGCAGGAAGGTGAGCTGCTTGCGCCGCGCCACACCATGACGGACCACCTCGATCTTGTCGACGCGGGGCGCATGGACCATGAAGGTTCGCTCCACGCCGACGCCGCTCGCGATGCGACGGACCGTGATCGACTGGTTCAGGCCGCCGCCGCGCATGCGCATCACGGTTCCCTCGAAGACCTGGATCCGCTCACGATTTCCCTCGACCACCTTCACCGAGACACGAACGGTGTCGCCCGGAGCGATCGTTGGAAGATCGGTCCGCAGCTGTTCGCGTTCCAGCTCCTTGATGGCATCCATGATCGGGAAACCTCATTATCGCGGCATGC
>VBJP01000062.1 GCA_005880165.1 Chloroflexota bacterium
ATCGGCCTATGTCGAACCGTGGACCCCGTTCGCGCCGAGGGCCGAGCTGAACGCGATGTTCGATCGGGGCTACCTGTTCGGGACGCTGTGCCGGGCCATGGCCTGGGATCAGATCCTTGCCGATCAGCCGCCGGAGGTCCGAGCCGAATACGGCAGAAACGCCGCCGTGTGGCTCAACATCTTTCGCGAGGGCGTCGAGAAGGGAGTCCGCCTTGGTGCCAGCTGAGGGAGAGGTAGAGAATCGAATTGGAATAGTGAAAGGAGACTCGGATGAGCCTTGCAATCGATCCCGCCCGAGTCAGTGCCGTCCTTCTGGCCGACGGGTGGCACAACGTCGACCCTATCCCCGGCCGCCTCAGCGACCGCACCAGCTCCTTTGCCCTCGACACCTACGAGTTCGTCGAGGACAACCATGTGCTCTTCAACGGCGAGAAGGCACCCACCCTCTCCGCGATGGGCTTCACCTTCCGACAGGGCGAGGTGCGGTTCTACGGCCCAATCACATCCATCCTGGCCGTTAAGAGTGTCGAGGGCTGACTCACAACCGCGGCGAGGGCCGGAGACTGGCAAAGTGGGCGGTGAGGGGCTCGAACCCCCGACCTTCTCGGTGTAAGCGAGACGCTCTAACCAGCTGAGCTAACCGCCCGCGCGAGGCTAGCAGAACGCCGCTCCGAGGGGAGCGGCGTCATCGGTCCTTCAGTGAAGTGGTGCCCAGGCCGGGACTTGAACCCGGATGGGTTTCCCCATACGCCCCTCAAACGTACGCGTATACCAATTCCGCCACCTGGGCATTCTGGTACCGAGGGAGGGACTTGAACCCACACGACCTTGCGGTCACTAGGTCCTGAACCTAGCGCGTCTGCCTATTCCGCCACCTCGGCAGATGGCTCTGCCGGCGCGATAACCGGCGGGGCGGGGCCGATGATAGCACGCGCTCGCGGGCCGTCCGCCGGTGCCGCCGGAGTTACGGGGTTCCCGGCGGCCGGTAGAGGTTGAGCAGCGAGAAGGCGACGAACAGCACGGCGAGCACGATGGTCAGCCGGAAGAGCGTACGCTCGATTCCCCGCCGGCTGCGATATGCGGTCACCTCGCCGCCGAATGCGCCACCGAGCCCGGTCCCACGCTGCTGAAGCAGGATCGCGGCGATGAGGGCGATGGCCAGGATCATCTGGGCAAGAACGAGAGGCTGCATCAGGCGGGGCATTATAGCCGAGCCGCCGCTCGCTGACGGACAGAGGGCCTGTGACCCGCGAGCGCCTCAGGCGCGGGCAGCTGCTGCTCCGCGGACGAGGAGGCTGCGGCCCTGCATCGCCGGCCCGCGTGGGATCCCCATGAGGTCGCAGATGGTGGGAGCCACGTCGGCCAGTATTCCGTCCGCCAGTCGGGCATTCTCGAATCGCTTGCCCACCAGCACAAGCGGCACCGGCGAGGTGGTGTGCTTGGTCTGCGGCTCCCCCGCCTCGTCGCGCATCTCCTCGATGTTGCCGTGATCGCCGGTGATGAGCAGGGCGCCGCCGGCCTCGAGGATGGCCGCCACGATCCGATCCAGACAGCCATCCACGACCTCGGCTGCGCGGACCGCGGCGTCCCAGACACCCGTGTGTCCGACCATGTCGGGGTTGGCGAAGTTCACGATCACGAAGTCGAACCTGGTCGAGGCGATGCCGCTGATCAGCTCGTCGGTGATCCCAGAGGCGCTCATCTCTGGGGCCAGGTCGTAGGTCGGCACGTCGCGCCGTGACGGGACGAGGATGCGCTCCTCACCGGGAAACGGATCCTCGACGCCGCCATTGAAGAAGTAGGTGACGTGCGCGTACTTCTCCGTCTCGGCGATGTGCAGCTGGCGCAACCCGAGCCGTGACAGGTAGGCCGCCAGGGAGTCGATCTCGAGCGGCGGGAAGGCCACCGCCGCCGGCAGGTCTTCGGGTGCCTGGTACTCCGTCAGCGTCGTGATCGCGAGGTCGCGGGGGCGATCCCCGCGATCGAAGTGGGTGAACCCATCGAGGGCCAGCGCTTGGGTGAGCTGGCGCGCGCGATCGGCCCGGAAGTTCATGTGGACGACCGCGTCGCGGTCGCCAATTCGCGGAACCGCATTCACGACCGTCGGGCGAATGAACTCGTCGCTCTCCCCACGGCCATACGCCACTTCGATCGCCTCCGATGCGGTGACTGCGCCCTGACCCTCACCGTGCACGAGGGCGTCCCAAGCCAGCTTGGTCCGCTCCCAGCGGCGGTCACGGTCCATGGCGTAGTAGCGGCCCGCGACGGTTCCGACCGTGGCCTTACCGTCGATGCGCTGCTCGAGCTCACGAAGGTAGCCATTGGCGGACCGTGGCGGCGTGTCACGGCCGTCGGTGAAGGCATGGATCACGACGCGGTCTGCCGGCAGTCCGCACCGATGGGCGAGCTCCACCAGAGCCTCGATGTGGCGGTCGACGGCGTGGATGCCTCCGGGACCGATGAGCCCCAGGATGTGGAGGCGCGTGTCGCGATCCAGCGCATGACGGCACGCGGCGTTGAGCGCGCTATTGGAGTCGAACGAGCCGTCGTCTATGGCCTCGGAGATCCGCGGGAGGTCCTGGAGCACGCGGAACCCGGCTCCAAGGTTGAGGTGTCCCACCTCGGAGTTGCCCATCTGGCCCGCGGGCAGGCCAACCGCCGTGCCGGCCGCATCGAGGCGTGCGTGCGGCCAATGACCCAGCAGCGAGCGCCACGTCGGCATGTTGGCTGCGAGCAGCGCGTTTCGGCGCGGATCGTCGTTCAGGCCGAAGCCGTCGAGGACGCACAGCACAACTGGCCTGGGTGGCGGTGGACCTGGCGCCTCACTCACCGCGCAGCTCGGCCGCGCAGGCGACGATCGCCGCAAATCCGGCCGAATCCAGCGAGGCGCCGCCGACCAGCGCCCCGTCGATGTCGGGCTGTGCGAAGAACTCGCGGGCGTTGTCCATCGTCACGCTGCCGCCGTACAGGATCGGCACCTGGTCGGCACCCTCCACGTCACGCTCGCGCAGGATGCCCCGAATTTGGGCCGCCGAGGCCTGCGCGTCATCGCCGTTCGCGGCATTCCCGGTCCCGATCGCCCAGACCGGCTCGTAGGCGATCGCCAGGCCGCTCCCCGCGATCCGGCCGAGGTCGGCGATCCCGATCCGCAGCTGCCGGTCGATGACTGCATCGGTCGCGCCGGCCTCCCGCTCTTCGAGCCGCTCGCCGATGGCGAGGATGGGGCCGAGTCCGTGGGCGACGGCGCTGGCAACCTTGCGGCGGCACGTCTCATCCGTCTCGCCGTTGTACTGGCGGCGCTCCGAGTGCCCGATGATCACCCAATCGGCGATGCCGCGCAGCATGAGCGGGGAGGTCTCGCCGGTGAACGCGCCACGCTCCTCCGCCGCCATCGTCTGGGCGCCAACGCCCACACGGCCACCGACCGCGGCCGCCACGGCGATCAGCCACACGGCCGGTGGGCACACCACGGTGGTGGCCGACATGTCCTGAACTCGGTCCGCGACGTCGGTTGCCAGCGTCACGGCCTCGCGCTGGGTCGCGGGGTTCATCTTCCAGTTGCCCGCGATGACGGTGCGGCGGGGAACAGGGCTGGCGGTCATGCGCCGACGCGCCGGCGCGCCCTCCTGGAAGAGGCAGCGCGCGGTCCACCGCCCTGCGCCAGCTCGACGATCCGGCGCAGCCGATGGTTCGCCGCCGACCGGCTCCCCGTCGATGTCGGGCTGTGCGAAGAACTCGCGGGCGTTGTCCATCGTCACGCTGCCGCCGTACAGGATCGGCACCTGGTCGGCACCCTCCACGTCACGCTCGCGCAGGATGCCCCGAATTTGGGCCGCCGAGGCCTGCGCGTCATCGCCGTTCGCGGCATTCCCGGTCCCGATCGCCCAGACCGGCTCGTAGGCGATCGCCAGGCCGCTTCCCGCGATCCGGCCGAGGTCGGCGATCCCGATCCGCAGCTGCCGGTCGATGACTGCATCGGTCGCGCCGGCCTCCCGCTCTTCGAGCCGCTCGCCGATGGCGAGGATGGGGCCGAGTCCGTGGGCGACGGCGCTGGCAACCTTGCGGCGGCACGTCTCATCCGTCTCGCCGTTGTACTGGCGGCGCTCCGAGTGCCCGATGATCACCCAATCGGCGATGCCGCGCAGCATGAGCGGGGAGGTCTCGCCGGTGAACGCGCCACGCTCCTCCGCCGCCATCGTCTGGGCGCCAACGCCCACACGGCCACCGACCGCGGCCGCCACGGCGATCAGCCACACGGCCGGTGGGCACACCACGGTGGTGGCCGACATGTCCTGAACTCGGTCCGCGACGTCGGTTGCCAGCGTCACGGCCTCGCGCTGGGTCGCGGGGTTCATCTTCCAGTTGCCCGCGATGACGGTGCGGCGGGGAACAGGGCTGGCGGTCATGCGCCGACGCGCCGGCGCGCCCTCCTGGAAGAGGCAGCGCGCGGTCCACCGCCCTGCGCCAGCTCGACGATCCGGCGCAGCCGATGGTTCGCCGCCGACCGGCTCACGCCAAGGGCGCCGGCCAGAGTGTCCAGGTCCGCCTCGGGTTGCAGCTTCCGCTCAGTTGCGGCAGCGCGCAGGCCGTCCGGAAGCTGCTGCAGCCTGCCGCCGGCTTCGAGCGCGTCGATCGCGCGGAGCTGTCGATCGGCGGCTCGAACCGTCCGCGCGAGGTTGGCCTCTTCCGCGTTCAGGAGGCGGTTGAGCCGGTTGCGCACCTCGCTCCCCACCCGCGCGGTCTCGAAATCGAGGAGGCCGCGGTTCGCCCCGGTCAGGCGCAGCAAGGTTGCCACCTCCTCGCGCCCCTTCAGGTAGATGACCCACCGACCCCGCCGTTGCAGCAGGCCGGCTCGCGCTCCGCTCTCGCGGAGGCGGCGCCGAAGCGCATCGGCGCTGCGACGGCCGCGGAGGACGAATTCGACGTGCGGACCCGAGTTCCCGAGCGAGATCGAGCCGCGTCCAAGCAGGACTCCCCGAAGATAGGCGCGCCGGTCACAGGCCGGCGCCGAATCCCATGCCCACTCCCCGATCGCCGCCTGGTCCAGGCCGACCACCAGGTGATGACGACGCGGTGATCGGTCCCTCAGCGGGCGCCCCGAACGCGAGGCCGGATGTGGGCCAGAGATCGGAAGGCCCAGAGATGCGGCGAGCTGCACCGCGATCCGCGCGGTCCCGTAGTCAAAGGTGCTGACGGCGCCGATCGTGCGGTCGGTCGAGAGGAGGCCGGCCAGCTCGGCGCGGCGGCAACAGAGGCGCGCCGGGACGATTCGGGCGAGCTCGCCCTTCACTTCGCTGGCGACGAGCATTCCCGGGCTCAGGATGCCGATGCGGCCGGGCGGCGCAGGCGGCGCTGGCGCGGCCGCTCGAGGCGGTCCTCCTGCTGGAGCCGCACCAACGCGGCGGCGAGCTTCGCCGGGTCGTGCCGATGGGCGTTCGCGACATCGACCAGGTCCTCTTCGATGACCACCACCGGCAGGCCCTCGAGGCGGCGCTCGTCGATCTGGACGGGCTCGCCGAGCCAGCCTTCGGGCTGGCGCGCGTGCCAGTTCCGGTTGACCAGCACGTAGTCGATGAGCCCCTCGCCGATGTGCTCGAAGAGCGCCTCCAGGTGCTCGGCCGCGGAGAAGCTCCCCGTCTCACCCGGCTGGGTGGCGACGTTGCAGACATACACACGCATCCCCGGCGCCGCATCCAACGCGTCGCGGATGTCGCTGATCAGCAGGTTCGGCAGCACGCTCGAGTAGAGGCTGCCGGGACCGATGACGACCATGTCCGCCTCGAGGATCCGCTCCAACGCCTCGGGGTTCGCCCGCACGTCCGGGGGCTCGATGAAGACACGCTCGATGGGCTCCTCCGCATGGCCGATGCCGACCTGGCCGTCGAGCCGCCGCCCAGACACGAGGCGCGCGGACAGGTTGAGCGGCACGCTGGTGGCCGGCAGGACCTGCCCGCGCACCGCCAGGACGCGGTTCGACTCGCGCACCGCCTCCTCGAAGTCCCCGGTCACCGCGGTCATGGCCGCAATGAACAGGTTCCCGAAGGCATGCTCGTCGAGCCCGGAACCGGGAGGGAATCGGTACTGCATGAGCTGCGTCATGAGCGGCTCGGCGTCGGCCAGGGCCGCGATGCAGTTGCGGATGTCGCCAGGCGGCACGATGCCCAGCTGCTGCCGCAGGCGCCCGGACGATCCCCCGTCGTCCGCGACCGCTACGACCGCCGTGATGTTCGCGCTGTAGCCCTTCAGCCCGCGCAGCAGGGTGGAGAGTCCCGTTCCTCCCCCGATCGCCACGATTCGCGGCCCGCGAGCCAGGTAGCGCTTGGTGTAGAGCACCTCGAGAACGCTGTCACCACGCGCCACGAAGGGTGAGACGACGCTCCGCATCAGGCCCCACACCCCGACCCCGGTGAGGAGGAGGCCCACGATCCCCACGATCACCGCTCGGATCGGGCGCTCGAGACCAGCCCCGGTCAGCCAGAAGACGATTGGGATGTTGTCGGCTCCAAACCGTCGGTACAGGTCGACGAGGAAGATTGCGGCTCCCAGGCCCAGGATGGTGATGCCCACGAACGCGAGCAGGAGCCAGCGCTTGATGTGCATGCCCGGGTAGAGCCATCGCGGCAGTCGGATGCCCCTCATCGTTCGAGCTCTCTGTGGAAGACGCTGACCGACGCCTCGGTTCGTTCCTCGAGACGCCTGGCCAACTCTTCAGCGAGCACGATGGATCGGTGGTAGCCGCCTGTGCAGCCGAGCGCGACGACCAGGCGCGACTTGCCCTCCGCGCGGTATGCCGGCAGGGTCAGCTCCAGGAGCTCCATGACGAGCTCGAGGAATCGCCGCGCGCCAGGCTGCCCGAGCACGTAGTCGCGGACGGGTGCTTCCAGGCCGGAGAGGCGCTTCAGGTCGGGAACCCAGTACGGATTGGTCAAGAATCGGACGTCGAAGACGAGGTCCGCCTCGAGTGGGATGCCGAACTTGAAGCCGAAGGTGATCACCTCGACGGACATGACCTCCGCGGCCGCCTCGCGCGGAACGAGGCTCCGGATCCGCTCCTTCAGCTGGCCGATCGAAAGGCCGCTGGTGTCGAGGATGTGGTCCGCAAGGGAGCGCGCCCCCGCAAGGCGGAAACGCTCCTCCGCGATCGACGCCTGGACGCCGGTCCGCGCCCCGAGAGGGTGCCGGCGACGAGTCTCGGCGAAGCGGCTCACCAAGACGGCGTCGCTCGCCTCGAGGAAGATGACCAGCGGCTCGAGGCCACGGCCGGCCAGCATGCTCCTGGCCCGTCCGATCGCCGGCGCGGGATCACCGACGCGGATGTCGAGGACGAGGGCGGCGTTGCGGTAGCGCTCGGGGTTCGCGTCGCGCAGCTCCAGGAAGGCATCGAGTAGATCCGGCGGGAGGTTGTCGATGCAGGCGTAGCCAAGATCCTCGAAGAACTTCGACGCCTGGCTCTTGCCCGCCCCGGAAAGGCCGCTCAGGATGACGACACTGCCCGTGGTCGCGGGGAGTGCAACGGCCGCCGATCGGGGCGTCGCCAGCTCCGTGGCGGGGGCAGGGCCCGATGACCGAGGTCGCGCGGACCTCCGCGTCGTTCTGCCGCCCCTGGTGGTCGTGCCTGCGCCTCTGGCCACGCTCGTCTCCCGCTCGTCTCCCGCTCGACGATCGCGGTCGAGTATAACCGCGCTCGCCGGACGGCCCAATCAACCGATTGGGCTAGCCCGGGCTCGAGCTGGCAGGCGCAGCTGCGGATGGACCGGTCAGGAGGCCCTCCACGGTCGCGGCGGCGGACCGTTCCAGGGCCCCCAGGTCATATCCCCCTTCGAGCACCAGGGCCGCGCCATGCAGGCCGAACTCCCTCGTCAGCGCTGTGATCCCCGCGGAGACGGTTCGGTATCCGTGCTCGGTGATGGCGAGGTTCGCGAGTGGATCGTCGCGGTGCCCGTCATACCCCGCCGAAACCAGGATGGCCTCGGGGTCAAACGCGCGGACGCGTTCCAGGAGGTCCTGCCAGGCCGCGACGAACGCGTCGTCGTCTGCTCCGATCGCCAGCGTCAGGTTGTGCATCGTGCCAGCCGCCGTCCCCTGACCGCGTTCCTCTGGAGAACCAGTCCCCGGGTAGAGCGGGCGCTGGTGGGTCGAGGCGTAGAGCAGATCCGGATCATCGTCGAAGATGGCCTGCGTCCCATCGCCGTGGTGCACGTCCCAATCCAGGATGGCGATCCGCTGCGCGTGCCCCGCGCGGCGCAGAGCGAGCGCCGCCATCGCGACGTTGTTCAGGAGGCAGAATCCCGCGGCCCGTCGTGCCGAGGCATGGTGCCCCGGGGGCCTGGAGACCGAGAACGCGACCGCAACCTCTCCCCGAGCGACTGCCAGCGCGGCATCGATCGCGGCGCCCGCAGCGAGCCGGGCGGCATGCATGGACCCGGGAGCAAGGTAGGTGTCGGGGTCGATCCAGCCACCCCCACTCGCGTCGAGCTGGTCAAGGGCCTCGAGGTACTCCTGGTCGTGCACCGCGGTGATCGCCTCGTCATCCGCGGGTTGCGGCGCTCGAACCGACAGCTCTGCCCCGCCGGCCGCCGCGCCCGCCTCGATGCCCTTCGCTACGGCCGCCAGGCGCTCGTGCCGCTCGGGATGGCCTGCGGCCGCGTGGCGCTCCATGGCCGGATCGGTCAGAAGCAGCACGCGCGCCGGATCCGCGCTCATCGGCGCAGGAAGCGGATGACGAGCAGGGAGAGCTCGAACAGCACGTACATCACGGCGCTCAGGATGCTAGGGGAAAACGGATCGCCACCCGGGGTCACGATGACCGCGAAGACGACGATGCCCAGGATCACGAACCGGCGCTGACGAGCGATGCGCTCGTACGACAGGATGCCTACCCGGGAGAGCGCGATGAGCACGATCGGGAACTCCATGACCAGGCCGAAAGCGAGCATCAGGGTGGTGATGAACCCGATGTAGTCGTTGATCGTGAGCAGCGGCTCCACGCTGCCGGGCTCCCCGAAGCTGAGCAGGAACGCCAGCGCGAACGGGAGGATCAGGTAGCCGACCGCCATACCGATGATGAAGAGCACGAGCGCCCCGATCAGCAGCGGCCACACGATGCGGCGCTCCCGCCGCGTGAGGCCCGGCGTGACGAAGCGGTACAGCTCGAACAGGATCACCGGCATGGCGATCGCGATGCCAGCGAAGAACGCGATCTGGATCCGGACGCCGAACGCGCCGCCGACCTTCGTGAAGTACAGCTTCTCGTAGCCTGCCGGCAATGGAGCGCGCAGGAAGTCGAGGATCGGGGCCGAGACGACGAAGCCGATCACGGCGCCCAGGACGACCGCGATCACGATCACGATGAGGCGGCGGCGAAGTTCCTCGAGGTGCTCCAGGAGGGACATCGTCGCCTCGTCCCGGCTCACGGGCGCCTCACGCGGTGGGCTGATTGGCAGCGGCGGAGATGCCGCCGGCGAGTGGTCCTACTTGGTGTCGACCGACGATGAGCCGCCCGTTGCCTCGGTCGATCCGGAATCCGAGGGTGGGCTCTTCGTTTCGCCGCGAATGGAGTCCTCGAGGTCTGTGGAGGCCTTCCGGAACTCGCGCACCCCGCGGCCGATGGCACTCCCGATGTCGGGAAGCTTGCCCGGGCCGAAGATGATCAGGACGATCACCAGGACGAGGATCAGCTCGCCCGGGCCGATGTTGAACGGCATCTGATTGGGAACCTCAACTGCGTCCGGCGCCTGCCTGCCGGCGGCTGGACGTTCTACCGGCCGAGTGTAGCACCGAGCTCCTTCATCCTCGCCTGCAGCGCGGCCGCCGCTGCCCCAGCCGCTTCTTGCCAGTCATCGCGTGACGAGGCCTTCGAGATGGCCCTCGACACGTTCACCAGGCCCGGAGCATCGGTCCCATGGCAGCAGGCGACTGCAGCCTCTAGCTCCCCGCCCTGGGCACCGACTCCGGGTACGAGGAAACCCGGACCGGGAACGAGCTCACGGAGCCTGCGCAGGTCGTCCGGCCGTGTGGCGCCCACCACAAGGCCGACCCGCCCGCCCCGCCAGCGTTCCGCCACCCAGCGGGCCACTCGCTCGTGGAGCATCGCCCCGTCGACCGGCAGATCCTGGATCGTTCCCGCGCTGGCGTTGCTCGTGCGGGCCAGGACATAGACGACCCGGTCCTCGTGCTCCAGGAACGGCTCGATGGCGTCCTCCCCCAGGTACGGCGAGAGGGTCACCGCGTCCGCTGCCAGGTGACCGAAGAGCGCCGCGGCGTAGCGCTCTGCGGTGGGACCGATGTCGCCCCGCTTGGCGTCGAGGATCACGAACAGGTCGGCGGGCAGGTCCGCGCGGAGGCGCTCGAGGGCGGCGACCCCCGAGGATCCGAAGGCCTCGAAAAAAGCAACGTTGATCTTCACCGCCGCAGCATGCTCGCTCGCCGCCTCGACGATCCCGCGTGCGAACCGCTCGATGCCCTCGACATTGGTGGGCAGTCCCTCGGGGAGTGCACGCGGATGCGGGTCGATGCCCAGGCAGAGCGGTGCTCCCAATCGCGCGAGCCTCGCGCGCAGGCGGACGAGCGGGGCGGCATCCACCGAGATGGGCTGCATTGGCTACCCGGCCGCTGCCAGCTCAAGCGCGGCGGGGGTCGACCCGGCGAGCCGTCGCGCCAGCAGCGGGCTGGCCTGGGAGTGAGCGTAGTCGACAACTCGCAGCCGAAGGCGCTCGATCCCCTGGAAGCTGTCGCGCTCGAGCGTTCCGACGAGGTCTATCGCATCTCCGGTTGCCGGGAGCTGCCGCTCCGCCGGGGCTCCGAACGCGACCGCGTCGAAGGCCTCCAGGCCCTTGCGCATGCGGAAGCCGATGTGGGCCTCGCTGGCTCCGATCCGACGAGCTTCCGCCACCCGCATGCCCGTGACCGCCAGGACCGGCTCCACGTTCCCTGGTCCGTACGGCAGCAACCGTTCCAGCTGGGCGGCGAGGCTCCAATCCAGGCGGGATGACGGAAGGACGAGGTCGATCACCAGCTGGCCGACCCGCTCGGCATGCACTGCTCGGCCCGGCGGGTACGGGCGCGGCAGCGTCCCGAAGGCGTCCGCGAAGGCTGGCCAGTTCGCTTCGAGCAGCGAGAAGCCCCCCGCCGCAGCGTGCCCGCCGCGCTTGGTCAGCAGCCCCGCGCAGGCCTCCAGCGCCGCCGCGACGTGGAAGTCCGTCGGGGCGCGCACCGAGCCGCGCAGCTCTTCGCCGACGGCGCAGACCACGCCGACTGGCCGCGCAAGCTGGTCCGCGAGCCGTCCCGCTACCAGGCCGATGAGACCCGGCGCCCAAGCATCCTGGCGAAGGAGGAGGGTGCCATCGCCGGCCTGGCCATCCGCGAGGGCACGTGCCTCCTCCAGCGCGGTCCCGGTCAGCTCTCTTCGCCGCACGTGGACGGCATCGAGCTCGTCGGCGAGTCGTGCGGCCTCCTCGGGATCGTTCGAGACGAGCAGCTGGAGCGCGAGCTCCGCCTCCGCGATCCGCCCTGCCGCGTTGATGCGCGGCGCAATGCTGAACCCCAGGTCGCGGGCCGTGGGATGGGCGGGGTCGCTCGCCGACCTGGCGAGCAGCGCGCGCAGTCCCGCGCGGCCGGATGCGGCGAGCTCCTCGAGGCCGGCCCTGACGATGGCGCGCGACTCGCCGGTCATCGGCGCGAGGTCGGCGACGGTGCCGATGGCGGCAACCCCCGCGAGGTCCGCCACCCACAGCCCGCGACGGGCGAGGAGCGCCGTCGCCAGCTTGTATGCCAGCCCGGCGCCCGTCAGGTCCTGATCGGGGTAGGCGCAATCTGCGCGGTGCGGGTCGACGACCGCCGTCGCGCGCGGCAGCATCGGTCCCGGCAGGTGATGGTCCGTGACGATGACCTCAAGGCCGAGCGAACGGGCAATCTCGACCTCGGTGACGTTGGCGATGCCACAGTCGCAGGTGATCACGAGGCGCACGCCACGCTGCGCCAGCGCCTCCAACCCCGCGCGAGAGAGGCCGTATCCCTCAGACCAGCGGGACGGCACGTAGCGTTCCGGCTCGACTCCCAGGGCACGCAGGCCGATCACCCAGACCGCGATGGCGCTGATGCCGTCTGCGTCGTAGTCGCCCCAGATCGCGATGCGATCGCCCTCCGCGATGGCGCGCTCGATGCGATCGAGGGCGGCCTCCGCGTCCGCCATGAGGGCGATGGGGTGCATCGTCGCGGTGCCCGCCTCGAGGAATCGCGCCAGCTCCTTCTGGGTGCCGAATCCGCGGCGCGCGAGCAGGGTGGCGACCGGAGCCCCGAAACCGGAGAACGTCGGCGGATCGAGGATCGGCCCTGGAAGGAGCCATGCGAGCCGAGGCACGATCACGGCCGCCATGGTAGCGGCGTGCGCTTATCGCCGGCTGCCGGTTTGGTTACCGCGCCTCATCGGCTCAGCGGCCGCACCTGTCGACCGGCCATAGCGGTCCGCTCCTTGCGACGGGCGTCCCACTCCGACCAGGCGACCAGGATCTGGCTCGCGTTGAAGATCGACGAGTAGGTCCCGGACACGACGCCGATCAGCAGCGCGAGGGTGAACGTCCGGATCGACGCCGGCCCCAGCAGGAGAAGCGCCGTCAGGGTCACGATAACCGTCAGGCTGGTGCTGATCGACCGCCCAAGCGTCTGGAGGATGGAGTGGTTGACGATCGCCCCGAACGGCTCGCCCGCGTGGCGGATGCGGTTCTCCCGGATCCGGTCGAAGACCACGATCGTGTCGTGGACCGAGAAGCCGATGATGGTCAGCAGCGCGGTGACGAAGAGGGCGTCGAACTCCAGCCCGAACAGGTATCCGAGGATGGCGAAGGTGCCGACTACCACCACCACGTCGTGCAGCAGGGCGACGATCGCCGCGGTGCCGAACCGGAACCCGAAGCGGATCCACAGGTAGGCGAGGATGAACAGCTCGCCGATGATGATCAGGATCGCCGAGCTCCGGATCAGGTCAGATCCGATGATCGGCCCGACGGTGGTGACGCTCCTGGGTCCGCCACCCTGAGGCGCCCCGAAGCGCTTGATGAGCGCCTTCTCCAGGTCGTCGAACGGCGTCCCTGGGACGACCGCCGGCGACGCGCTCGGCGCGGAGACAGCCGCGCTTGCCGAGGCGCTGGCGGTGGGCGAGGGTTTGGCCGTTGTGCTGGCCGAGGCCGATGTGGACGCTGCGGCGCTGGGCGTCGCCGGTGCGAGCGAGGCGGTAGGAGCCGCGGTGGCAGCCGGAAGCAGATCGACTGGCGAGGTGCGAATCCGGAGGTAGCCGTCTCCAAGGCGCGTGACCTGCGCCTCTGGATGGCCGAGCACCACGAGCTCCTGCTGGACCGCTTGGGGCGTTGGATTGCTGGCGTATCGGATCTCCCACACCGTCCCGCCGGTGAAATCGATGGTGGGCTTCAATCCGCCCAGCAGGACGAAGATCAGGCCCGGGATCGTGATCAGGGCGCTGAACAGGAAGTACCAGCGCTTCTTGCCGACAATGTCGTACATCGGTCAGCGCTCCACGTGGTAGAGCTCGATGCGTCGACCCCATTCCCGACGAACGATCCAGCGCAGCATCGTGCGGGTGACGGTGATGGCGCTGAACATGCTCACCAGCACACCGATGATCAGCACCAGGGCGAAACCGCGTACGACGGTGGTGCCCTGCCAGTAGAGCCAGCTGGCGACGAGCAGCGAGCTCACGTTGGAGTCCAGGATGCTGGACCAGGCGCGGTTGAACCCGGCCTCGATCGCGGGCCCCAGGGTCTTCCCGGACCGAATCTCCTCCTTCATGCGCTCGAAGATCAGGATGTTGGCGTCGACCGCCATCCCGATGCTCAGGATGAAGGCCGCCACGCCGGCAAGCGTCAGCGTCACCGGCAGGATCCGGAAGATCGCGTAGTTGACGAGCGTGTAGAAGACCAGAGCGAGGGCTGCCAGTACGCCGGGCAGCCGGTAGTTGCCGATCATGAACAGGAGCACCAGGAAAAGCCCGACTGCGCCTGCGACCAGCGCCTGCACCAGGAAGTGGGCTCCCAGCGTGGGAGCAACGCTGGTCACGCCCTCCTCCTGGAGGCCGACCGGCAGGGCGCCGTACCGCAGCTGGTTGTAGAGCGTCGTCCGCTCCTTCTCCGCGTCGGCGCCGGTCCCCACCGTGATGATCGTCTGGCCACCGCAGATCGCGCTCTGAATGTTGGGCGTGGTGATGACCTTGCCGTCGAGGGCGACCGGGCCGGGCATGTTCACGTGGCTGGTGGTGTAGGTGCACCAGGCCGCGCTCGCCTTGTCCTTGAGCTTGAAGCTCACCCCCAGCACGCCGTTCTGGACGTCCGGAGCCACGCTCCCGGGCTGGATCTGGCCGCCGTCGAAGATCACCCCCACCTTGCCGCTCTGGATCAAGGTGGCGACCTCCTGGCCCTCGGTCAGCTTCTCGGTCTTGGGGTCGATGAACTGCAGCTGTCCCGTCGACCCGACGAGGCTGCGCACCTCGTTCTCGTTGCTCACTCCAGGCACGTCGACCACGATCCGCTGTTCGCCGGAGCTCGAGACCTCGGTGTGGACCTGGGGCTCGCTCACCCCAATGCCGCTCACCCGCTGCTCGATGATGTTGCGCGCCACGGCGACGTCATCGGTGCTGACCGTCTGGCCGGGCTGCGGCTTGACCTTCAGCGTCACCTGGATCCCGCCCTGCAAGTCGAGGCCGAGCACCGTCTTCGCATCGCCGGAGAGGCCCGGGGCTGGCAGCACGTTCTGGAGGTGCAGCGTCTTGCGCGGGAGGTCGATGTAGATCGCCAGGACGGCGATCACCAGGATCAGCCACGGGGCGATTCGGCGCCAGGTCATGCTTCGGCCAGCTGGTCCTTTCCGTTGGGAGTCCCGCGACCTGCCTCCCGGGCAGCGCACCGCGCAGACACAGAACACGCCGCTCCTCGGCGGCGGGCGGCGCGATTATAGGCGTGGCTCGGAGGCCCCGCAATGCGCGTCAGGCGAGCATCCCCTCGCGCGCGAGGTGGCTTTTGAGGCGCTCGGCGAGGTCATGGTTGATGCCCGGGGTGGCCGCCACCTCCTCGACCGTTGCCTCCTTGATGCGCCGCACGCTGCCGAAGCGCTTGAGCAGCGCCTTCTTGCGGGTCGACCCGATGCCCGCCACCTCGTCGAGCTCGGAATGCAGCGCTCGCTTGCTCCGCACGTCGCGGTGGTAGGTGATGGCAAAGCGGTGCGCCTCATCCCGGATCCGCTGCACGAGGTACAGCCCCTGGCTGGTCCGCGGCAGCACGATCGGTCCCGGCTGGTTCGGAACGTAGAGCTCCTCGAAGCGCTTGGCGAGGCCCGCGAGGGGCACCTCCATCAGGTCGAGCTCGCGCATCACGCCCACGGCTGCCGACAGCTGCCCCTTTCCGCCATCGACGATGACCAGGTCGGGCAGCGCCCATCCGGTCTCCTGCGGAGCCTCAGGAGCGGCGCCATCGGGCTCCGTGCTCGACTCGTCCTCTGGCGCCTCATCGGCTCCCACCGCAGCCAGCGAAAGTGCGCCTGTCTCCGCGCGCAGGCGCGCGGCGCGCGAGAAACGGCGGTGAAGCACCTCGGCCATCATCCGGAAATCGTCCGGCGTCTCGCCGGAGCGGATCCGGAAGCGCCGGTATTCCCGCGGCTCCGGCCTGCCGTTGACGAACACCACCATGCTGCCGACCGCACTCGTGCCCTGGATGTTGCTCATGTCGTAGCACTCGATGCGCTCGGGGCGCTTGGGCAGGCCAAGGGCGGCGGCGAGCTCGTCGAGCGCCTCGTCGCGCTTTCCAGCATCGGCCAGCCATTCCGCCCGCTCTTTGGCAAGCGCCTCCACAGCGTTCTGGGTGGCGAGCGCCACGAGCCGCCGCTTGTCACCGCGCTCCGGGACGTGAACGGCTACCTGCGCGCGACGCCGGTCCGACAGGAAGCTGGAGAGCGCCTGGTTGTCGGCCGGGAGAAACGGCACGAGCACCTCCCGAGGTGGGCGTTCGGTCGCGGCGTAGTACTGCTGGAGAAACGACGCCAGCACCTCGCCATCGGTCGCGTCGCGGGCGTTCTCGACGATGAAATGGTCGCGGCCGATCATCTTGCCGTTGCGGATCACGAACAGCTGCAGGCAGGCCTCCGCCTCCTCGCGAGCGATCCCGACCACGTCCTGCTCGGCGCGGGAGTATGCCGCCACCTTCTGCTGCTCGATGGTGCGCTCGACCGCCCGCAGCTTGTCGCGCGTCACGGCGGCGGCCTCGTAGTGGAGGGTGTCGGACTGCGTCACCATCTCGCGGCGCAGCTCGTCGGCGATCCCCTCCTGCTTGCCGTCAAGGAAGTCGACCACGCGGTCGATCGTCGCGCGATAGTCGGGTCTCGAGATGGCCTGGATGCACGGCCCCTGGCACCGGTTGATGTAGTACAGCAGGCAGGGCCGTTCGAGGACGCGCTTCCCTTCCGGGATCTCCAGGTTGCAGGTGCGGAACGGGAAGATCTTGCGCAGCAGCTTGAGCGTCTCGTCGACGCTCGACGCGGATGCATACGGCCCGAAATAGCGGCTGCCGTCGCGGGCGAGCTTTCGAGTGCGGACGATGCGCGGGAAGTCCTCGCCCAAGGTGATCTTGACGAACGGGTAGCTCTTATCGTCGCGCAGCCGGATGTTGAAGCGCGGCCGATGCTCCTTGATGAGGTTGTTCTCGAGAAGATAGGCCTCACTAATCGTGTCGGTGACGATGTACTCGATATCCGCGACTTCGGTCACCATCCGCTCGATCCGGGCGTCATAGGCTGGAGCGTTGCCGAAGTAGGACCGGACGCGGTTGCGGAGTACGTCCGCCTTGCCCACGTACAGGACGCGCCCGCCCGCACCCTTCATGAGGTAGACGCCCGGGGCGGCCGGAAGCTGCCGCAGGATGGCGCGCAGATGCGCCTCGCGATCGAGGCTCGAGTCGGTGGGAGGCACGGCCCGATTCTAGGCCGATGCCGTGCTCAGAGCCCGATCGGCCGCGGCTCAGCCAGCGGCGGTTGGCGAGGCGGTCGGCTTGGGGGTCGGGATCGGCTTGGCGAGCTCGGTGCTCAGGAACCGACGCAGCGGCCCGTAGTCACCGAGCGTCTTGGCTGCCGCGGGAAAGAGGATGTAGGACCCGGCCGAGTTGCGTCCCGCGGCCAGCACGGTGCCGAGCTTCAGCTCGAGGCGCCGGTCGGCGTGCATGTGCCCCGACAGCAGGAAGAGGTCGAAGGCCGAGAGATCGGTCTTCAGATGATTACCCAGGGCATCCATGATTGCGAGCCCGGGTTCCATCGAGCCCACGCCCGAGCCAAGCTTCTCGCGAAGGGCGGCGAGCACGCGCTCCTGCCGCACCGACCGGGCGAAGTCGCTCGATTCGGCGGAGACGCTGGTGTATCGGACCCGCGCATAGGTCAGGGCCTGGTCACCGTTCAGGTGCAGGGTGCCCTTGGCGAACGAGCTGGTCCAGCGCTGCGCGTGATACGTGTCCTCCCACCAGGTGTATTTGAAGGCGCGTGGGTTGTTCACCGTCACGCCACCGACCGCGTCGACGATGGCGCTCAGGCCGGCGAAATCGATGGAGACCCAGTGCTGGATGGGTAGCCCGGTGACCTGCGAGACGACCGCGGCCTGGACCTTCCCGGCCTCCTTCCATCCACCGGCGCTCCATCCGTCGGCGAACGCCTCGTTCACCTTCCCACCGCGCGGCATCTCGCGCAGCCCCTGGATCCAGAGGTCGCGGGGAATGGGGATGACCGTCGTCTGGTTGGTGGCCGGGTTGATCGACAGGATGTTGAGCGAGTCGGCCAGGTAGGTGCCGCCGTGCTTCGCCTCGCCGCTGTAGCCGATCATCAGCACGTTGACCCGAGCGCTCCCGCCGAGGGGGCCGAAGAGTGCGGTCGAGGCCATCGGGGCGCTCGAGATCTTCTGGTTGAAGGCGCTCACCCGCAGCCAGAGCAGCAGCGAGCCAACGACGGTGAGGACGAGAACAAGGGCGACCGTGACACCGATGAAGCGTCTCAGCTGCAGCGGTCTTCGCCGGCGCTGGGCGGCGCCTTCGCGCCTGGGGAGGTCGACGGTGCCTACCGGAGGGCCCCAAGGGGAGAGGCCGGCCTCCGTCCCTTCCCGATCCCGCCCTGCGGCTGCCCGGATCCGCCTTGCACGGGCCGTCTGGGCGGCGTGCGCGCGTGAACGTCCGAACATCGCGGGGAAGGATAGCCGCTGAGCGCTGACCGCGGGGTGCGGTGCCTGGTTCCTCGAGGTAAGGCGGGCGAAAGCGGACAGTAAGCCCGGTCGGCGCAGCATGCCCGGATGCCTGCGCTCCCCACCGAGACCCTAGATGTTCCGACCGGCCCGGCGATTGCCGACGCCGGCCGAGAAGGCATCGCCGGAATGCTCGCGGGCCTCGATACGGAGCAGGCAGCGGCAGCCACCCTGCCGGACGGCCCGGCCCAGATCATCGCGCCAGCCGGGAGCGGCAAGACGACCACCCTCATCGCCCGCCTTGGGCATCTCCTGACGCGCGGCATATCTCCCGAGCGGATCGCAGTGCTGACCTTCAACCGCGATGCCGCTGAGGAGCTTCGCGGCCGAATCGCGAGCCGTTTGGCCCCTTTCGTGCCCGCCGCGACGTCGATCGAGGTGCGAACGCAGGTCCTGCTGGACGCCGGAGGGCTCGGCGAGCTGGTCGCCGACCGCGAACCACTCCTGCGCGCTGCCCGCCGCCGATGCCTCATCGGACGCTCGCCGGACGCTCCTCCGCTCCCAGACGTGGCGTCTCTGGATACCTGGCTGTCGGCCTGGAAGGTCGAGGGCCGTCCTCCTCCGCCGGAAGCCGATCCCGTGCTGGCGGCTTATAACGCTCTGTTGGCTGCGCGTCACGCTTGCGACTTCGACGACCTCGTCGTGGGCGCGGTGGACCGGCTCGCCGCCGATCATCGGCTCAGGATGCAATGGCAGGCGCGCTTCAGCCATGTCTGCGTCGACGAATTCCAGGACGTTGACAGCGCTCAGCTGCGGCTCGTAGAGATCCTTGCCGAGCCCCAGCAGAACTTATTCGTCGTCGGTGATGACGACCAGACGATCTACGCCTGGCGCCTGGCGGACGTCCGCCGCATCCTGGAGTTCACCTCGAGTTACCCAGACGCCAACCGCGTGCTCCTCGCCACCAACTACCGCTGTCCTCCCGAGGTGGTGGTGCGCTCCGCTCGACTCATCGGCGTCAACCGGGAGCGGTTCTCGAAGCGCATCAAACCGGACGCTCGGGCGAGGGACGGCACTGGGACGGCCCGCAGCCTGGTCGCCTTCCCCACCATTGCTGCCGATTGGCCTGACCGCTTGGTGGCCATTGCCGCGACAAGCGCCGTTGGCGGCCGCCGGGCCTGCCTTCTGGCACGCACCCGTGCCGAGCTCGCACCGCTGACCCTCGCCCTTGTTCGCGCCGGCATCCCGCATTGGTGCTCGGTGCCGTCACCACTCGACGCCGAGCCGGCGCAGGCGCTCGTCGATGAGTTGCGCCGGATGCCCGCCGGTCGGCCGCCGTTCCAGAGCCTCATCGACGCCCGATCGGCTCGCGGATGGCGCCGCGGAGATCCGCGCGACGCCCTGGCCGAGGATGACCTGGCGGCCCTCGACGCCATGACTGGCTGGTCGGCGGGATTCCGCTCCGTCGCGACGTTCTTGGCCGCGCTGGATCGCGCCCGAACACGACTCGAAGCGCTGCGCGCTCCGGATGCCCCGGTCGAGCTGGTCACCGTTCACGCGGCCAAGGGACGTGAGTGGGCGACCGTGATCGTGATCGGCTTCGAGGAGGAGCGCTTCCCGAACCGGCGGGCGCTGCTGGGAGCCGTCGACAGCGCGCGTGCGCTGGAAGAAGAGCGCCGCCTCGCTTACGTCGCGATGACGCGCGCCACCCAGCGGCTGGTGCTGGCCTTTGATCCGTCGCTCCCGTCACGCTTCCTGGCGGAAGCCGGCGTGTGGGCGCCTCGGTCCTAGAGGCCGACCTCGCCCGCGACCACGCCCAGGTAGCGGATCATGCGTCGCGCGTGCTCGTCGAAGTCGAGGCCAACCTCGTCTGCACCGGCCAGCAGCATTTCCCGCGGCACGGCGCGGGCGAAGGCCTTGTCCTTCATCCGCTTGCGGACGTGCGCGGGCTCGACGTCGGCCAGGCGTCGCGTGGGCCGCATCAGGGCAACGGCCACGAGGAATCCGGCCAGCTCGTCGCAGGCGTAGACGAGATGGTCGAGGCGCGTCGTGCGCGGGGACCCCAACACATCGTTGTGGC
>VBJP01000138.1 GCA_005880165.1 Chloroflexota bacterium
CACGGCGTAGTAGGAGTGGAAGATGCCCTGCATCAGGCTGAAGACCACGCCCGTGACCACCAGCCAGCCGCCCCACAGCAGCACGTGCGCGCGGGTCTGGGATGTCCGCGGGGAACGGCGCGTCGCCCACAGCAGAACAACGATGGCGATGAGCGCGGCGGGAAGAAGCCAGCTGACCTCGCTGGCCAGCTCACCCTGGAAGAGCCTCAGCCAGCCGGCTCCCTGGCTGAAAGGTCCCGGCCCGCCGCCCACGCGCCCGATCTCGTCCCCGGTCAGGCGGCCGAAACCGTTGTAGCCAAGGATCAGATCCCAGATGTTGTTGGTCTGTGAGCCGCCGATGAACGGCCGGGCATCCGCGGGCCAGAGCATCACGAGTAC
>VBJP01000139.1 GCA_005880165.1 Chloroflexota bacterium
CCCTGGAGCATCTTGGCCAGGAACGCGAAGCCCACAAGGGCGCCTGCTAGCACCAGCCAGCGCGTCGAGACGGCGTCGAGCGCCCGGACGGTGGCATACGCGGCGGCGACCAGGAGCAGCGTCAGCAGCGCATCGGGGTTGTTGAAGCGGAACATCAAGGTCGCGACCGGTGTAAGCGCCAGGATCGCTCCGGCCAGCAGCCCGCCCATCGGCCCGACACGGCGCCGCACCGTGAGGTAAAGGAGCCAGACGGCGGCCACACCCTCGAGCGCCTGCGGCACCAGGATGCTCCAGGCGTTCACGCCGAAGATGCGCGCGCTCAGCGCCATCACCCACAGCGACGCCGGCGTCTTGTCCACCGTGATGGCGTTCGAGGCGTCAAAGGACCCGAACAGCATCGCCAGCCAGCTCTGTGATCCGGCCTGTGCCGCAGCGGAGTAGTAGGCGTTCGCCCAGCCGGAGGCGCCCAGGTTCCACACGGTTGTGCCGGGCGGCGATGTCGACGGGCGATACCCATACGCTGGCGGCGCGGGCCAGTCCGTGCCGCCGACGGCAGGCAGCACGGCCTCCCGTGATTCGTCGCCGAGGAGGGGTGGTTTGGTGAAGCTCACGCCGCGGACGTTGGCCGCTGAACATGGAAGGACGCTGAAAACTGGCCGCTACGCGTGGTTGACATGAGTCATATATTCACAACATGACTCATATCGTCCGTAACAAGTCGCGCAAATACGGCAGCCCGCTGCGAGCGCAACAGGCCGAGGAGACGCGGGAACGCATCCTCGACGCCACCGGTCGGGTGATGGCAGAGGGCCTCGCATTCGTGTCGATCCCCCAAGTGGCGCGCGAGGCGGGCGTGTCCGTCCCGACGGTCTACCGACATTTCGCGACGAAGAGAGATCTGCTTGCGGCGGTCTACCCACACGAGGTGCGCCGCGCAGGGCTGGGGGAGCTGGTCATTCCCCGCTCCATGGACGAGCTCCGCGGCGGGCTGCGAGCGTATTTCGAGCGCACCGATTCGTTCGGCGACCTCGCACGGGCGGCCATGGCCAGTCCCGCGTCCGAGGAGGTGAGGCGGCTCAACATGCCGGATCGGATCGCGATGTTCCGTCGGGTCGCCGATTCGATCGAACCAAGACCATCAAAGGCCGATCGTGATCGGATCGCCCGTTTGCTGGTGGTCCTCACCGCCTCATCGGCGCTGCGCATGTGGCGCGATCAGCTCGGCTCGTCGGTCGACGAGGCGGCCGATGACGTGGACTGGGTCCTGCAGGCCGTCATCGCCTCGGTCGCATCGAGGAAGGGATCATGAACTCGACTGCCATCCGCTCGGCCACAATCCGGCGGCTCGCCGACCTGCGCATGGCCGATGTCGCCGAAGTCGGCGGCAAGGCCGCCAACCTGGGAGAGCTCCTTGCGGCGGGCGTTCGCGTCCCCGACGGCGTCGTCCTGACCGCCGGGGCCGATCGGGTGACGGCTGACGAGCGACGATCGCTGCTGCTCGACGCCGCGCGGGATCTGGGCTCTGGCCCATTCGCCGTTCGATCGAGCGGGATTGCCGAGGATGGATCCGAGCATTCCTTTGCCGGCATGTTCGAATCGGTGCTGAACGTTCCGCTGGACGAGCTCCCTTCCGGGATCGACCGGACCCTGGCCAGCGCCCAGACCTCGCGTGCAGCCGAGTACCAGCCGGGCGCACATGGCCAAATGGCGGTGATCATCCAGCGGATGGTCGCGCCGGCTGCTGCCGGCGTGGTCCTCACCGCCGATCCGATCAATGGCGACAGGCAGGCCTGCGTGGTCACCGCGGTGCGCGGCCTCGCAGATCGGTTGGTGGCAGGGGCCGCCGTGGGTGACGAGTGGGCCGTGCGTGGCGATGTGGCCGCGCCTCGTCGCCAACCTGAGCACGCGATTGACCGCCGGCAGGCGGTGCAGATCGCCACCGAGGCAAGGCGCATCGCGGCCGCTCGCGGGACGCCGCAGGACATCGAATGGGCGATCGACGCGGAGGGCGCGCTCTGGGTGGTCCAGGCCCGGCCGATGACCGCGCTGCCGCCCGACGTGTCGTGGGCATCGCCCGCACCCGGCGCGTACACCCGGATGCTCCGATTCGGTGAGTGGATCGGTGAGCCGGTCACGCCGCTGTTCGAGTCGTGGCTGCTGACGGCCATGGAGGACCGCATGCACGCCTTCTTCCGCGAGCAAATCGGCCAGATCGCGCCGAGGCCCTATCACGTCGTGGTCAACGGTTGGTACTTCTACTCGATCAACTTCATCTCCGGAGGCGCCCTCCTCCGTAGCGCGCCCAGCATGCTGGTGAAGGCTGTCCGCCATCCACGCCACATCGCCGGAATCATTCCGCCGACCGTCCGGCACAGCTTTCCGGTCTTTGAGCGGAAGTGGCGCGAGGACTTTCAGCCACGCTACCGAGCCTCAGTCGCCGATGCCGTAGGCCGCGTCGAGACCCTGCCCGTCGCCGACCTACCGGCGCTAATTGACGAGCTGGCCAAGCTGGCCGGCGAGTACTTCGGCGGGATCGCGGCGTTAAGCGGTGCGGCATACAAGATGGAGATGAATCTCGCCCGGTTCTATCGACGCAACCTGGCCACCTCAGTGGGCGACAGCCACCTGCCGCTCCTGGCCGGGTTCGAACAGCCGGCCGGCCCGAAGCGCCAGGGAATCGTGTCACTCGATTGGTGGTTCGCTCCCATGCCAGCGGAGGCGACGGCCACGACGCCGGCCCGGGCTCACAGCCGCGTGGTCGAGGCGAGGCAGGCGGCTGAGAGCGCGGCGTTCGAGGCTCTGGCCTCGTCGCCACGCCGACTTCGCGCTTTCCGCCGCATGCTGGCAGACGCGCAGCACCTCGTGCCGATTCGGGAGGAGCAAACGGAGGAGTTGACGATTGCCTGGCCGGTCATGCGACGGGCCGTGCTCAGGATCGGCGAGGCGCTGGCGAAAGGTGATGTGATAGCCGAGCCCGATGACGTCTTCTTCCTGACCCGAGCCGAACTCCTCGCAGCCCTCGGAGGCGCACCGCCGGCACCGCCGATCGACGTGGCCGGCCGACGATCAGTTCGCGCCAAACAGGGCCGCCTGGTGCCGCCGCCGCTTGTCGGCCGCGTGAACCCGATGATCCAACGAGTGTGGGACAGCTTCCCAGGATTGATCGGCGCCCGGCCGTCGGATGATGCCCTGGTGTCTGGCGTGCCGGCCTCGCCGGGGCGAGCGACCGGGCCGGTTCGCGTGATCCGCGGCCCTGCCGAGTTCGATCGGCTGCAGGCCGGCGAGATCCTGGTGGCGCCGGTCACCGCGCCGGCCTGGACGCCGCTCTTCGCTAAGGCGGCCGCGGTGGTGACAGACGTGGGGAGTGCGGCCGCGCACGCCTCGATCATCGCGCGTGAGTTCGGCATTCCGGCGGTCGTCGGCTGCGGCGACGCAACGGCCCGACTGCGAACGGGGACCCGCGTCACCGTCGACGGCAGCACGGGGAACGTCGAGCCTGAATGAATGAATCAGCCGGTTTGATCGCCACCTGTCAGCACTCCGCTGATCGGGAGTGCCCAGTAGGCCGCGAAGGCGGCGAATCCGATCAGGCTCACGACCGGATGCACGAGGGCGAGCAGGGTGATGAGACCGTACAACGGTGGGCCAAACCGGTAGCCCCGCGCTCCCACCTCGCGGACCGCGATGGCCACCTTCTCGCGGAGCAGGTGGCCATTCCTGGCTGCGGCGTAGGCCCAGATCGCGTTGAAAAGGATGGCGATGGCGACCATCGTGCCGCCATACAGAAACGTCGCCAGGAGCCAGCCCTGCCGGTCCACAAAAACCCGTTGCGCCAGGACCTGGGTGGGGAAGGGCACGAAGGCGATGAACATGAGGAAGACGACGTTGATCATGGCGAAGGTCGGGTTCGAACGACCGATGACCGTGAAGAGCCGATGGTGCTGCACCCACATGATCCCGATCGTTAGGAAGCTGACCACGTAAGCGAAGAAGGAGGGCCATTGGTTCGCCAGCGCCGGGGCGAGGCCTTCATGGGCGTCAGGGATGCGGATGCCCAATACCAGCAGCGTGATGGCGATGGCAAAGACGCCATCCGCGAAGGTCTCGAGGCGGCCGGTGTCGGTCATCGCTTGTTTCCGACCGACAGGCTGACGACCTCAGTGGCGAGCGCCTTGCCCTTCAGATCCATGCTTCGCCGTTCCAGCTGTGGATCGAGGCCGGCCGCACTCGCCGCTTCGACGGTGAGCAGCGCCTCACCACGTCGCGCAGCGGATACGAGGCGCGCGGCGGTGTTGACGGTGTCTCCCAGCGCGGTCAGCTGGGTGTGCGAACCCTCCCCTACGGCGCCAACCCAGGCGAGGCCGGTAGTGATTCCGCAGCCCACCGGAACCCACGGACCACTGGGATCCGCATGGCCGGTCGCTCGAAGCAGGGCGACCGCCGCCGCAACAGCGCGCTCGGCATGTCGTTCGCCGCTGAGCAGCGGGTAGAACATCGCCACCAGCTCGTCTCCCACGAACTTGTCGACCCCTCCGTCGTAGTCGAAGACGACCTGCGTGGCCGTGGTATAGAACCGATCCAGCAGCGCCCGAAACTGGGTCGCGGACATGCTCTCGGCCAGTGTCGTTGAGCCCCGCACGTCGGCGAACAGAAAGCTGCACTCGATCTCCGCGCCACCATGGTGGCTCGCCAGGAAGTCGAAGCAGGAGGTGCAGAACTTTGGCGTCTGATCCGACTGTCGTTTGCCGATCACCCGCATCAGCGGTGCGCCAATTCCCCCGAATGGTGCGGCGCAGATGAGACATCGTGGCGACGCCGGGATCCGCTTGAAGATCCGCCTCGCGCGCCTCTCGCTCGTCTGGCCGCGGGTGAGGAACTCGCGCCAGAATTGCTCCGTCTCCTGCCCCGGCGGCGCCTTCGGACTCATGACGCATTCTCCGCGGCAAGGCTACCCCGGAAGCGCAATCAGCCCGCCGCCCGCCTCAACCGGCGCGGATCTTCCAGTAGGAATCTTTGCGCGCGATCTGCCCGTCACGGAAGGTCCAGAGGTCGCAGCCCCGGATCTCGAGATGGTCGCCATCGGTCGTAGTCCCGGTCAGGGTCCATTCCGAGGCGCCTCGGTTACCCACCAC
>VBJP01000140.1 GCA_005880165.1 Chloroflexota bacterium
GATCCGCCACGACGTTCGCGATGACCGGCGCCTCGTTGCGCGCGGGAACGACCACGCTGATGAATGGAATGGGCACGGGGGCGGTCGCGGAACCTTCGACGTGTTCCGACCCGGCGGCAAGGGACGCGCGAATGAGCTGCGAGGCTCGAATGAGCTGCCAGCCTCGGAAGGCGAGGTAGCCGACGTAGATGACCGAGAGCCCGATGACCGCCTGCAGTACCCGGGCGGCAAGCGCCGACGCGATGACGAGCCAGGCCAGGAGCGCGGAGGCGAGGAGCAGGCCCGCGGCGAGGAGCCTACTCGCCATCGCGGGACGGTTGCTCGCGCGCGTCGGTCACGGCAGGGCTCTGGTATCCGTCGTGCAATCCCGTGCTTCGATTGCGCCTCCAGGATGCGATGCCCGCCCACAGGGTAATCGCGCCGAGCAGGGCCATGACCACCGGGATGCCGGCGCCCGGGAACGCGATGTTCAGGATGTCCGCCGCGGCCGGCGCCAGCAGGACGGGCAGGAACGACGCAACCGACAGGAGCGTGTTGAGGATGCCGAAGATCCGCCCGCGAACGTCGCCGGGCAGCTCCTCCTGCAGCGCGGTCTGGGATGGGATGGCCACGAAGGCGTACTCGATGCCAGCGGTCACGGCGATGACCACGACCACCGCGATGAGGGACACGAATGGGCTCAGGAGCTCGGGGAGGTTCGACTGGAGCGGCCGAACGGCGGGAGAGACGAGCACCGCCACCGGCTTGACGGCGGCGATCGCCATCAGGGTGACGCCCATCGCGACCAGCCCGAGATCGATCAGCAGGCGCCGCGGGATGGAGCGTCCGTAGCCGTTGAGGAACAGGATCCCCATCACCGCTCCCAGGCCAGCCGGGCCCATGATGAAGAAGAAGTCCTCCGCCCGCAGCCGCAGGATCTGGGTCGCGAAGCCAGGCCCCAGGGCGCCCATCACGCCGATCAGCGACGACGCGATGCCGAGGTACGTGAGCGACCAGGCGATGCGTGGGGTCCGGCGCACGAAGGCGATCCCCTCGCGCAGCTCCTCGAGCACGGCCGTCAGGGCCCGACCAGCGACGGCGGCACCCGGCGAGGTCGTGATCTCGGGTGGGACGCCGGGAATCGGCAGGATGGCCAGCGCTGCGAGCCCGAACATGATCGCCACGATGACGTAGATCCCGATTGGACCGATGGTGGTGAGCAGGAGCGGTCCAAGGAAGCCGAAGCCGATGGCGAATGTGGCGTTCACGGTCAGTACGAAGACCGAGTTGGCCGCCATCAGCTGCCGACGATCGACGATTCGGGGGATCGAGGTGAGCTCGGCCGGCGCGAAGAAGGCCGTGACCGTGGCGATCAGCAGATTGAGCAGGTAGATGAGCAGTACGTTGGCGCCCACGAAAATGAACAGGATGGTGCCCACGGCGCGCAGCACGTTGGCGCCGAACATGATCAGCTTGGCGTCGGCGCGCTCCACGATCACCCCGGCAACGGCGCTGAACGCGACGGCCGGGAAGAGGAACGTGAGGATCAGGACCGCGTTCGCCGTGTTCGAGCCGGTGGTCCCCACCACGATCGCCATCAGCCCGGCGAGGACCATGTTGCTGGCCAGCTGGCTGAGAACCTGCGCGGTCCAGAGCGATACGAATGAGCGATTGGCGAAGATGCTGACCGCGCCGGCGAGATTCTGGCCGCCGCCGAGGTCCTGGCTGGCTAGATCTCGGGGCAGCTCGACGCGGGTCAAAGGCCTGCGTCTCCGCGACTGACCCAGGCGGTGAAGCGCCGCTCGACGTCGAGGCGATCCATCAGGATCCGATGTCCGCAGCCCGCACAGACCAGGCCGATGTCGGCCCCCAGCCGCACGACCCTCCACTCGCGGCTGCCGCACGGATGCTCGCGGCGCAGCTGCAGCACGTCGCCCATGCGCAGATCGAGCGGTTGCGGCACCTCACCCAGGACCATCCGCAGCGGTCGCGCCGGTGAAGGCGAACCGATCAATGAGCAGCGCGGGGACGCGGGCGTTGATCCCGCTGTACTCCGCCGCGACCAACCGCGTCCCGGCCCCGATGGCCGCGATGCGGCTGAATGCTTCGGGAATCGACTGGGTGAACCGGAGGTTCCGGATCGGACGGACGACCTTGCCGCCTTCGACGAGGAAGGTCCCGTCCTTGGTCATGCCGGTCAGGATGCCCTTCTTGGCATGCACGATGTTGACGTAGTGGAAGCGAGTGACCCAGATGCCTCGATCCAGCTGCCTGATGAGCTCGTCCTGGGAGCTCTCGCCCGGCGCCATGAACAGATTCCAGGCGAGCGGGCCCCAGGTGTTGGGAGCCGGCAACCCGTGGCCGGTCGACTCGGTGCCGGCCCGCAAGGCGGTCGTGGTGTCATGGACCAGGCCGGTTGCGATTCCTCCGGAGACGAGATCGACGCGACGCTTAGCGACGCCTTCGAAATCGATGGTCGCCGGCGTTCCGGCAGGGTCGCACCCGTCGTCCCAGATACCGACGTTGGCTCCCATCACCTGGCGACCGAGCTCCATGAAGGACCGACCCTCCTCGACGGCCAGGGCGTTGAAGCTGATGAAGGACAGATATTCCAGGATCGTGCCGATGGCGAATGGCTCGAGAACGACCGGATACTCGCCAGGTTCGAGCTCACCTGCCCCCGCGGATCGCGTTGCCTTGTCGACGGCCTCAGCGCCAACCGCCGACCCATCGATCTCGGTAACGTCGATCGACAGGCCCTGGCTGTAGCCAGAAGCTCCGGCTCCGTCCATCACCACCGTCACCAGCTTGGCGAGCGTGCTCGTCTCCGAGCGCTCCAGGCCGCGGGTGTTGGCCACGCCCATTGTCTGGGTCTCGGTCGAGAAGGCCCCGCTGGCGATGAGGTTTGCGCCATCGGCGGAGGCAATGACCGCTCGCGCGCCGACGGCGCGCGTCGATGGGTCGGCGGCCGTGGTGGCTTCGGCGAGGCCCAGCGTGGCGTGCGGCGTCGAGCTTCCCTCGGGCAACGGCGCGGCCTCCGGGTTGCGCGCGGCATGATCGCGGATCGCGGTGGCACGGCCCACGACATCGCGCAGTCCCTCGGCATCGAGGCGGTTGGTGGACGCCACGCCGGTGCGGCCATCGTCGGTGAGCCGGACGCGGAGCGTGGCGTCATGCTCGACGACGTTCTGGTGAATCTGGGAATTCGCGAATCGGGTCAGCCCAAAATCTCGGGCCGTATACAGGGCTTCGGCATCCCCACCCGGGACGCCCGCGAGCGCACCCGCCAGGAGCCGCCGCACCGCCTCGGGATCGTGCCGCCGGTCGCTCACCATCGGCCCACCCCGACCTGCACCTTTCGGAACCGCGCGGGGCTCGCGCCATGGCCCACGTGACCGGTCTGCATCGGCTCACCCTTGCCGCAGTTGGGAACCCCCCATTGCACCCAGGAGCTCGCATCGGCGATCGCATCGCAGCCGGCCCAGAAGGTGGGCGTGATGCCCGTGTACGTGGGGTTGCGGACGAGCGTTGTCCGGCGACCGTTCTTGATGAGCCAGCCGACCTGCGTGCCGAACTGGAAGTTCAGCCGGCGGTCGTCGATGCTCCAGGACCGATTCGTCTCGAGGTAGATCCCATCCCTGGTATCCGAGATCAGCTCCTCCAGGCCTCCCCCGCTCCCCGGCCGGAGGCTGATGTTCGTCATGCGGATGAGCGGGATCCGGTTCCAGCCCCAGGCTCGGCTGCTACCCATGCTTTGGCGGCCTATGCGCGGCGCCGTCTCGCGGCTGGTCAGGTAGCCGACGAACTGCCCGGCCGAGACGATCGGGACGTTCTGGGCCGCCACCCCTTCGTCGTCCCACCCGAAGGTTCCGAGCCCTCCCGGGGCGGTGGCGTCGGCGTCGATGTTCACGAGCTCGCTGCCGTACCGAAACCGGTCGAGCTTGTCCAGGGTCAGGAACGACGTCCCGGCGAACGAGGCCTCCATGCCGAGCACCCGGTCGAGCTCGATGGGATGCCCGCACGACTCGTGGACCTGCTGGGCCATCTGGCTCGCCTCGAGGATGACCGTCATCTCACCGGCCGGGCACTGCGGCGCCCCCAGGAGTGCCACTGCCTCCTCCGCGATCCGTCGCGCGTTACCCGGCAGGTCGAGACCACGCATGGCTTCGAAGCCACCCGTCACCAGCTGTCCGCCGCTGCCCTGCGGGTAGGTGCGCAGCTGAACCTCGTTGTCGTTGACCGCGGTCGCCTCGATCCCCCCGCCGGCCTCCACGAATTCCTGCTCGGTGTGCGCTCCCTCGCTCGAGGCGAACGTCTTGCGCTCGCGGCCCCAGTCCATCGAGCCCTCGCGAATCGTGACGCCCGGGACGGCTGCCATCTCCCGGTCCGCCTCCAGCAGGATGCGCAGCTTTTCGTCCAGCGACACGTTGAAGGGGTCTTCGGTGACAGGGGTCGCATAGCGGCCGCGTGCGGGGGCCGTGTCGTCCAGCTGCACCATGTCCCGGCGCGCGCTGGCGCTGGCCCGCGCGACGACGGCGGCCTCGCGCGCAACGCGCTCTGCCTCATCGGGCTCCAGCAGGCCGCTCGACGCGAATCCCCACGCGCCGTCGAGCAGGAGCCGCACACCGAGCCCCGCGGTGCGTTGCGCTTCCGCGGACTCCAGCGCGCCGTTCTTGACCGTCAGCGATTCGCTCTCGCGCTCGACCAGGCGGATGTCGGCGTAGCTCGCGCCTGATCGCTCGGCGGCGTCGAGGGCGCGGTCGATCAGCTCCTGCATGGCACCAATCGGATCGAGGGTGGGATGCGGCGGCACCT
>VBJP01000141.1 GCA_005880165.1 Chloroflexota bacterium
GGGCGCTCTCCGCTGGCAGCTCCGATTGACGACCCCCGTCCGTGCTCACCTCACGATCCTTGGCGCGCTCCTCCTTCTGGTCATCGCGGCCGGCTACCAGCTCGACATCGCGGAGCTCTCATATTCGACGCGCGGCGTCGGCGGAGCCATCCAGGCGGCGACGTATACCGACCTCCACGCGCAGCAACCCGCCTACGTGATCCTGACCGGAGTGGCGATCCTCGCCGCGATCCTGGTGCTGGCGAACATCTGGTTCCGCACGCTCTGGCTGCTGGTCTTCGCGGCCGCGGGCTGGATCCTGCTCTCGGTGGTGGTGGGAGGGATCTACCCGACGATCGTCCAGAACCTCCAGGTCTCGCCGAACGAACGGGCGCTCGAGCAGCCCTACATCGCGAACAACATCGCCTCGACGCGGGCGGCGTTCGACCTGGATGCGGTCGCGCAGCGCACGTTCACCGGCAGCCAGCCGCTCAGCCGCGCACTCTTCACGGACAACGCCGCCACGCTCCAGAACATCCGGCTGTGGGACTACCGGCCCCTTCTCGACACCCTCGGCCAGCAGCAGCAGGTCTACCAGTACTACGCGTTCCGGGACGTCGACATCGACCGCTATCGGCTCGACGACAAGGAGCGCCAGATCATGCTGGCCGGCCGCGAGCTCGACACGGCGAAGCTGGTCAGTGCCGCACAGACCTGGACCAACGAGCACCTGGTCTACACCCACGGCTACGGCATCACCGCGGTACCGGTCAACGCGGTCACCCCCGAAGGTGCACCCGACTACCTGGTGAGCGGCATTAACCAGCAGGCGCAGCTGCCGGTGGGCGAGCCGCGCATCTACTTTGGCGAGGGCCAGAGCACGTACGTCATCGTCGGAACCCAGACGGGCGAGTTCGACTACCCGGTGGGCAACAACCCGCCGGTCACCACCAGCTGGAAGGGGTCGACCGCGGTGGGCATCGGCGGCTTCTTCAACCGCCTGCTCTTCGCCCTGCGCTTTGGTGACCTGAACCTGCTGATCAGCAACCAGCTGACCGATGCCTCGCAGATCCTCTTCCGGCGCACGCTGGCGGAGCGGGTGCAGGCCATCGCCCCGTTCCTGTCCTATGACCGCGATCCCTACCTGGTCAGCGCCGAGGGCCGGCTGCTGTGGATCTGGGACGCCTACACGACGTCAGACCACTATCCCGATGCGCAGCCGCTGGCCGGTGACCTGTTCACCGGCATGAATTACGTGCGCAACAGCGTGAAGGTCGTGATCGACGCCTACAACGGATCGGTGCGCTTCTACATCGCGGACCCCAGGGACCCGATTATCAACGCCTGGTCTCGGATCTTCCCGGAGCTCTTCCAGCCGCTCTCCACGATGAGCGCGGATCTGACCGCCCATCTGCGCTATCCCGAAGACCTGTTCACGGCGCAGAACGAGCAGTACCTGCTCTATCACGTGGCTGCCGACACGAACGGCGCCGACACCCTCTACGGCCAGAACGACCGCTGGGCCTTTGCGTCGCAGCAGACCGATGTCAACGGTGAGTCGTCGGTGGTCGAGCCCTACTACGTGATCATGAAGCTGCCGGGCGAGAGCAAACCGGAATTCGCGCTCATCCAGCCGCTGGTCCTCGCCAACCGCCCAAACATGACCGCGTGGGTCGCCGCGCGGATGGATCCAGGCGTGTACGGCCAGCGCATCGCCTTCCGGTTCCCCACGGAGACGACGACCAACGGCCCGACCCAGATCCAATCGCGGATCAACCAGGACAGCACCATCTCGGCCCAGTTCACCCTGTGGTCGCAGGCGGGCTCGAGCGTGGTCCGCGGCAACCTGCTCGTCTTGCCCATGGGTGACTCGATCCTGTACGTGGAGCCCATCTTCCTGCGCTCGACCGCGTCGGCGTTCCCGGAGTTCAAGCGCGTGATCCTCGCCTCACAGACGCGCATCGCGTTCGCGGACACCGTCGACCAGGCGCTCGCGCAGATTCTGGGCGAGACCACGGTTCCGCCGCCAGAGGGCGGAGGAGGTGGTGGTGGTGGTGGGGGCCTGCCCTCGAATGCGCCCGATCTGGTGGCGCGGGCGCAGCAGCTCTACCAGGAGGCCCAGGCAGCCCTGAAGGCGAGCGACCTGGGGACCTACCAGGCCAAGATCGACGAGCTGGCCAAGGTGATCGCGGCGCTCCAGAAGCTCGTCGGGACCCCGGCACCCTCGCCGAGCGGGGCGGCTCAGCCCAGCGGGTCCGCTCAAGCCAGCGCCTCGCCGTAGCGGGTGAGCGGGCTCGAGATCCTGGTGCTGGGCGGCGGCGCGCGAGAGCACGCGCTCGCCTGGCGGCTGTCGCGTGATGACGGGGTCGCGCGCGTGCGGATCGCGCCAGGCAACGGGGGTACCCGAGCGGTCGCGGAGAGCGTGCCGGACCTCGACCCGAGGAACGCGTCCGCGGTCGTACGGCACGCGGCTCGCGAGCGCTACGACCTGGTGGTGATCGGTCCCGAGGCGCCGCTGGCGGCGGGCGTCGCCGATGCGCTGGACCAGGCACGGATCCCGGTCTTTGGACCGATGCGCGCGGCCGCCCGTCTGGAGTCCTCCAAGGCATACGCCAAGCGCCAGATGGAGCGCGCCGGCGTGCCCACCCCGGCCGCTCGCGCGTTCACGGATGCCGCCGCGGCGCTGAACCACGCACGGGCCGAGGATGCAGCCGGCCGCAGTCTGGTGGTGAAGGCTGACTGGCTGGCCGGCGGCAAGGGGGTCGTGGTGCCCGATTCCCTCCAGGCGACCGAAGGCGCCATCCACTCCCTGATGGACGATGCGAGCCCGGGCGCACAGGTCGTGCTCGAGGAACGCCTTGCCGGTCGCGAGGTGTCGGCGTTCGCACTCGTTGCCGGCGAGAGCGTGGTGCCCGTGGCCGCGGCTTGCGACTACAAGCGGCTGGGCGACGGGGAGACCGGACCCAACACGGGCGGGATGGGCGCGTACGCGCCGGTGCCCGGCTTCGGCAGCGAGGCGCTCGACGCGGTGATGGGCAGCGTCTTCGAGCCGATGGCCTGGCTCATGGCGCGCGACGGCGTTCCGTATCGCGGGGTCCTGTATGCCGGCCTGATGCTGACCGAGTCCGGCCCGATGGTGCTGGAGTTCAACGCGCGCTTCGGCGACCCCGAGGCGCAGGTGGTGCTGCCGATGCTCGAGGGCGATCTCGTCGGCGCTCTGCTTGGGGTGGCCACCCAGGATCGGGGCGCCATGGAAGGTTTCCTCGGAATTCGTGCCGGTGCGGCGGTGGGCGTCGTCGTCGCCTCGGAGGGCTATCCCGACACACCTGCCCCGCGCCGGGAACTGAGCGGTTCGGAGCCGTCGTCGTCGGGAGACGACGGCGACCTGCTCTGCTTCCACGCCGGGACCGAAGCGACGGCCTCCGGGTTCGAATCGAGCGGCGGAAGAGTCGTCACCTTCGTGGGACGGGGCGCAGACCTGGGCGCCGCGCGGGAGGCCGCCTATCGAGGCGTCGCCGGATGCGAGCTCGCGGGTGGCCAGTATCGGTCCGACATCGCGCTGCGTGAGCTGGCGCAGGTGGCCGAGCAGCCAGGATCGGTCTAGGCCGGAGGAGCCGTCAGGCCGGATACGATCCGCTGCTCGAGCTGCAGGATCCGCTCCTCGAGCGCCTGCACGTGCTGGAGGATCTCCCGGTTGCCGCGCAGCAGGTCGACGTTCTGCTTCTCCTCGACGTCCGCCTCGGAGGCCGCGTGCTCCAGGGTCAGGCGGTCGCGCTGCGCCGACCGATTGCCCGCCAGCAGGATGAGTGGAGCGGCGTACGCCGCCTGGGTCGAGAAGGCCAGGTTCAGCAGGATGAACGGGTACGGATCGTAGTGGAACAGCAGGTAGACGTTGCCCGTGATCCAGGCGAGCACGATAACCGTCTGCAGGATGATGAATCGCCAGCTGCCCATGAAGCTCGTGACCGCGTCCGCGACCCGGGCGCCCATCGGCGCCTGGTCGTACATCGCCTGGTTGACGGGGTGACGGCTCGGCTGCCGCCTGGCGCGGGACCGACGGCGCGACTCGCTCACGGCGCGACTCCTCCTCGCTGACGGCCGGGCTCGCTGGGCGGCACGAGGGCCGATTTGGCGCCATCGTAGGCGCAGGCGGCGAGGGCGGCTTGGCTATCCTTACCGCCATGGTCCCCACGCCGCTGGTCGCGGTCGTCTGCGGCTCTCGATCCGACCTGCCCACCCTGCGGGGATGCTTCGACGTCCTCGACTCCTATGGCATCGCGTGGGAGGCGAGCGTGATCAGCGCGCATCGTCAGCCGGAGGCGCTGGGACGCTACGTGGGCGAGGCGGAGGCAGCCGGGGTGCGGATCTTCATTGCCGCTGCCGGTCTCGCCGCGCACCTGCCGGGCGTGCTGGCCAGCCTGACCGGCCGCCCGGTGATCGGCGTCCCCCTCGACGGGGGCACCCTGGGCGGAGCGGATGCCCTGTATTCCGTGGTCCAGATGCCTCCAGGCGTGCCCGTGGCTGGGGTCGCCATCGGCGGCGCTGGCGCGAGAAACGCGGGACATCTTGCCGCGCGGATCCTGGCACTCGGCGACCCGGCGATCGCCGAGCAGGTCGCGGCCTTCCGGACAGAGCAGGCCGCCAAGGCGGAGCCGCGCATCGACCCACGCGCGGACGCGACGACTCCTGCGGCGCGGGGCTGACGATCGGCCGATGATCGATCGCTATGCCCTGCCGGAGATGCGTGACGTCTTCAGCGAACGGCGCAAGCTCGAGCTGTGGCTGCGGATCGAGCTGCTCGCGACCGAGGCCCTGAACGCTGCCGGCATCGTCCCGGATGGTGACTGGGAGCGGATCAAGACCGCTCTCCAGGGTGCCGGCGTCGATCCGGCGCGCGCGCACGAGATCGAGCGCGAGAGCCAGCACGACGTGATCGCCTTCCTGCGATCGGTGACCGAGCGCCTCGGCTCCGAGGGACGCTGGCTGCACTTTGGACTGACCAGCTCCGACCTGCTCGACACGGCCACGGCGGTCCAGCTGCGGGATGGCACGGCGGTGGTGGCCACCGAGCTCGCGCGGCTGATCGAGATCGTTCGGCGGCTCGCGTTGCAGTACCGCTCCGCGCCGATGGTGGGACGCAGCCACGGCATCCATGCCGAGCCGATCACGTTTGGCTTCAAGGTCGCGGGCTGGTACGCAGAGCTGGTGCGCGACGTGGAGCGCCTGGCGAAGGCGGGCGAGGGAGTTGCGGTCGGCAAGATCTCGGGCGCCGTGGGCACCCACGCCAACGTCCCGCCGGAGGTCGAGGCCCACGTGATGGAAGGCCTGGGCCTGACCGCGGACCCCGCTGGCGACGGAGGTCCGCCATCTCCAGCGCAGCGAGGTGGCCGAGATCTTCGAGCCGTTTGCCGAGGGGCAGCAGGGGTCGTCGGCGATGCCCCACAAGCGGAACCCGGTCCTGGCCGAGCGCATCACCGGCCTGGCGCGCCTGCTGCGCGCCGACGCGCTGGTCGCGCTCGAGAACATGGCGCTCTGGCACGAGCGCGACATCAGCCATAGTTCGACCGAGCGCTTCATCTTCGAGCGCGCGCTCGGGGTGGCGGCCTACGCCACGCGCACCCTGGGCGACGTGATGGACGGGCTCGAGGTCGATACGGCGCGGATGGAAGCCAACCTTGAGCTGAGCGGCGGCATGATCTATTCGGAGGCACTGCTGCTGGCGATGGTCGAGCGCGGCGCCGATCGCCAGGCGGCCTACCGAATCATCCAGGGCGCCGCCAGGGCCGCGCGAGACGGCGAGGCGACCTTCCGCGAAGCCCTTCTCGCCGATCAGCAGGTCGGGGAATGGCTGACTCCTGAGGAGATCGAGCAGGCGATGGACCTCGAGCGCCATCTTGCCGGGATTGGCGCGACCTATCGCGCTGTGGGCCTGGAGGCGGGCGACGAGTAACCAGGCCGATGGCATCCCCGCGCCGCGCGTGCGCTGGGCGCCCCGGGTGCTGGCCGCCGCCCAGGTCGCTGCCGACCACGCAGAGCTCTGGCCGCCCGCCGCGCTGGCCGCGCTCAGCGCGATCGGGTGGTTGCCGTTCGTGCTTGCTGTGGCTCCGCTCCCCAGCGAGGGGGATCTCGCCTTCGTCGCCTCATCGATCGTCCTGTCTCCCAGTTTTCCGCTCAACATCGTGCTTCCCGGCGCAGCGCTGCTATGTGTGGCGCTCAGCGCGTCGGTGCTGAGCGCCGCCGGTGAGGTGGCGCTGCTGCGTGCGATCGACCGGCTGCGGGGCCTCGCGCCGGGGAGTCGGTCCATCGACGAGGCGGCTGCACGAGCGTGGGTGATCCGGATCGTCGCATCCCTGCCCGCGCTGGCTGCTGCGGTCGCCGTGCTGGCCGTGGTTAGCGGTGTCGCCCCGGGCGAGTACCAGTCGCCGGATCTTGGCCAGGGGCCGTTCCTGGTACGACTGGCTCGCGACGTCTGGCCACTGCTCGTCCTCGAGGTCGCGGCCATCGTCATCGGGCAGGCCTTCGCGGCCGGCGCCATGCGGGCGAGCGTCGGTCCCCAGTCGATCTCGGTTGGTCGCGCCCTGTCGGCGGGCTTGCGCGGCCTCCGTCGCCGGCCGCTGCGGCGAATCGCCATCGCGGTCGGCACCGACGCGGCGCTCGGCGCCTGGCTGGTCGTGAGCTGGGCCCTCCTTCGGGTCCTCTGGACGCCCATCGGCCGCCAGGCCGAAGACGGCGCGCTTCTCACGCCAGCGAGCGCGGCGCTGCTGGTAGGCTTCGTGGCGATCTGGCTCTGCCTGGTCGCCGGCGGTGGCGTGCTCCATGCCTGGTCCTCAACCTGGTGGTCGCTCGAGGACCCGCCCGGGATCGGGACGCGACGCGAGGACGGTGGCGAGCGATGGACTTAGGCCACAATCCGGCACTCACCGTCGGGGCGCAGGTCGAGCTCGCGGTTCGCTTGATCGCCGGGCTCGCGCTGGGGGCGATCATCGGCTTCGAGCGCGAGCTGCACCGACAACCCGCCGGCTTCCGCACCCACAGCCTGGTGTCGCTGGGAGCCGCGCTGTTCGCCATCATTTCCGGCTATGGCTACGGGGGCGCGGCCATCGACCCCACCCGCATCACCGCCCAGATCGTCTCCGGCATCGGCTTCATCGGCGCGGGAACCATCCTCCAGTACCGCGGGCACATCCGCGGTCTCACCACCGCTGCCTCGCTCTGGTCGGTGGCGGCCATCGGCACGGCGACCGGAACCGGCCTCTACGTGCTCGCCGTGCTGGGCACGATCCTGATCCTGGTGGTCCTGTCGCTCCTCGACCGGGTGGAGGCGTACGCCCGCCGCCGGCTGTCGCTGCGTCCCGACGGATACGATCTCGCGGAAGGCGCTGCCCAGGAGACCAGGCAACCCGAGGCGGCGGCCGGCCCAGCACAGGGCGCCACGACGCCCCCGCCATCGGCTCATGAACCGGAGCCCGAGCAGCCAGAGGGAGAGTTGGAGGACTTGCCGTGACCATGGTGCGCAGCAGCGTTGAGGGCCTGGAGCTAATCCATCGGGGCAAGGTGCGCGAGACGTACCTCGTCGACGACGAGCGGCTGCTGCTGGTTGCCACGGATCGACTCTCGGCCTTCGACGTGGTCTTCGGCCAGCCGATCCCCGACAAGGGCGCGGTCCTGACCAGGCTGTCCGCCTGGTGGTTCGACGTGCTCGATCCGCTGGGACCCACCCACTTCATCTCGGCGGATCCGGGCGACCTCCCCGAAGTGGCGCGGACACCAGAGCTGGCGGGACGCTCGATGCTCGTTCGCCGCGCCACCCGGATCGACGCGGAGTGCGTCGTGCGCGGCTACCTCGCGGGCTCGGGTTGGGCGGAATACCGTCGTGAGGGCATGGTCGGCGGACATCGCCTGCCTCCTGGGCTGCGCGAGGCGGATCGGCTTCCGAAGCCGATCTTCACGCCGTCGACCAAGGCGGAGGTCGGACACGACGAGAACATCACCCGCGACGTGCTGGCGGAGATGGTCGGCAGCGACCTCGCCGGCAAGCTCGAGGAGCGCTCGCTGGCGGCCTACGCCGCGGGAGCCGCGACGGCAGAAGCGACCGGGCTGATCCTGGCCGACACCAAGTTCGAGTTCGGCTGGATCGGCGGCGAGCTGGCGCTGATCGACGAGGTGCTGACCCCCGACTCGAGCCGATTCTGGGACGCGGCGCAGTACCGCCCCGGTTCGAGCCCGCCCTCGTTCGACAAGCAGTACGTGCGCGACTTCGTGGCTGCATCGGGTTGGACCAAGGAACCCCCGGCCCCGACCCTGCCGCCTGCAGTCATCGCCGGGACACGGGAGCGGTACGTCACCGCCTACGAGCGGCTCACCGGCCGGCGCTGGCAGGATGCCGAGGGGCTCGCCTAGTGCGCTGGATCGCTGAGGTGCACGTCCAGCTGCGCCCGGGCATCGCGGATCCGGAAGGGCTGACCATCGCCGGCGGGCTGCGGGCGCTGGGGTTCGCGTCGGTGAGCGAGGTGCGGTCCGGCAAGCTGCTGCGCGTCAGCTTCGAGGCCGACGAGGTGGACCAGGCTCGCGGCCAGGTGGAGGCCATGTGCCGGCGGCTGCTGGCGAATCCAGTGATGGAGACCGCCACCTGGGAGGTGCGTGCGGACGACGAGCCGAGCGAGGAGGCGCGCCTGGCATGAGCCCCCCGCGCATCGCGGTGGTCGTGTTTCCCGGTACCTGGAGCGACCGCGACTTCCTCGACGTCGCGCAGCTCGTCGGCTGGGACGCGCGTGCGATCTGGCACACGGAACTGGAGCTGGGGAGCGTGGATGCGGTTGTCCTTCCGGGAGGCTTCGCGCACGGCGACTACCTGCGAACCGGCGCGATTGCCTGCTTCAGCCCCATCATGCCGGCGATCGAGTCCTTCGCCGCGTCCGGAGGCCCTGTGCTCGGCTCGTGCAATGGTTTCCAGGTCCTGTGCGAGGCCGGCATGCTGCCGGGAGCCCTGTTGCGAAACGACCATCTGGAATTCCGCTGCGACTGGCAGTGGCTCCGCGTCGAGGCTCCCGCCTCACGCACGGGGAGGGCCGCTATTACGCCGATGGAGCCACCCTGTCTCAGCTCGAGGCGACGCAGCGCGTCGTCCTGCGCTACGCCGAGGAGGATGGTCGCGTGACGCCCGATGCCAATCCGAACGGGTCGCTGCACAGCATCGCCGGGATCACCAACGGGCGCGGCAACGTGCTGGGCTTGATGCCACACCCGGAACGCGCGGCCGAGGCGGAGGTCGGCGGGAGTGACGGGCGCTTGATCCTACGGTCGCTGACGACGTGGCTGGCCGAGCAGCCGGCCGCGGCAGAGCGTCGGCTATGATCGGGCTCCCCCCGAGCGGCCGGATGGGAGGCTAGACCGATGCAGCAGAACGACCGCGAGCGCGATGCCGCCGCCGGTGCACCGGACGGCTCGGCCGGCGAGGATCGCCCCGAGGAGACGGCAGCGCAGCGCGAACCGGAGACCGCGGAAGCGGTCGGGGAGCCCGAGACGGCGGAAGCGGCCGCGGGGCGCGAACCGGAGACCGCGGAAGAGTTCGAGAACGCTCCGTCAGCGAATCGGCCACCGGGATCCGATCAGCCGGCGGAGGGTGGTGGCGACGAGATGCCGCCCTCTGGATTAGCCGCGCCGTCCCCGGATGAGGCGCGCGTTGGGCCACCGCCCCAGGAAGCCGAGGCCTATCCCGCCTCGCCGGCTTCGGAGCCGGAGGAGGCCAGTGCGGCGGCCCACTCCGTCCCGGCCACCCAGGTGGGGGAGAGCACGCAGTGTCCGCGATGCGGCACGGAGAATCGGCCCGGCGTTGCGTTCTGCCGGAACTGTGGTCAGCGGCTCGTGGCCGCTGGCGTGGCCACGACCCTGGAGCGCCCGGGGGCTCCGCAGGGCGCGCAGGCCTGCCCGCGGTGCGGGACCCTGAATCGGGCGGGCGTGGCTTTCTGCCAGAACTGCGGCGCGAACCTGCGGGCGAGCGCGCAGCCCGCGCCCGGTTACGTCCCCCCGCCCGCGTCGGCGGGAGCCCCACTGGCAGCCGCGGCAGCCGCACGCCAGGCTCCAGCCGGTGGAGCCATCCTCGGCCCGCTCGTCCTGCTGGTCGGTGCGGTCGGCATCGCCACGGCCTGGATGCTGCCCTTCGCCTACGGCGAGGGCTCGCTCTGGCAACGGAGCTTCGGCGCAACGGGCGGATACGGGATCGCGTTCTGGAACGGCTACGCGGCGGTCGGCGGCGGCATCCCCGACAAGGCGTACTTCGGATTCGCGGCAGCGGCGCCCATCCTCGTGGCGTTGCTGCTCCTCCTGGTCGTCGCGGGATTTCTGCGCGCGGCTCCCGGAGCACTGCAGGTCGCCGGCCTGCTGGTGGCCACGATCTGGGCCGTCGGTCTCATTGCGCTTTTCGTCGTGCTGGAGATCGCCGGCAACTGGAGCACCGACCTCGTCTCGGTCCTGCGCGTGATCAGCCCGGCAGGGATCATCTTCCTCCTGGCGGGGCTGATCGTGCTCATCGGGTGCGCCACGCGCTTCGCCCGGAGCTGACCGATATGGCCCGTGTCTGCGCCCACTGCGGAACCGAGGTCGACGACGACGCCCTGTTCTGCCCGACCTGCGGCGAGCCAATCGACCGCGGCGGTGAGCCGGACCTGCCGGCGGCGCCCGACTGGCCACCCACGGGGAGCGGCGCGACTCGAGCCGCCGGGCCCCCACCAGAGGGGGCGGATGCCGGCGGGTCGGGAAGGGCCGAGCAGCACCCCGAGCAGGTGCCGACCCGAGCGACGCCCTCCGCGAGCGCCAGCGGGATGGATGTGCCCCCTGCGTCCGAACCGGTGCAGGCTCGACGCGCCACAGGCGATGAAGAGGCGACCGTCCCGCCCTGGCGTCGGGGTGCGGCGTACCGCGCCGCGGCGCCTCCGCCTGCGCCGGCACCGAGCGGGCCGGTGCCGGCGCGTCCCGGCGCTCTCCGACCGGAGGGCATCGTGCGACCGCCCGAGACCATCTCCGGCTGGTTGATCGGCATCGGCGCGCTGGTCGGAGCCGTGGCGATGCTGCTGCCCTGGGTCGTCTCGGGAACCTACACCGGCGGCTGGGGCCTGGCGAGCGGGATCAACCTGCTCTTCACGCTGGTCCTCATCGGCGTGCTCGCCGTCGCCTTTCTGCCCCACCTGGTGCCCGCCATCCCGCAGCGCAACCTGGTCCTGCTGGCGATCGCCCTGGTCGGCGTCGGGGTTGGGCTCGACCGCCTGGGTCTGCCGCTCACCGGGATGGGGGCCATGATCTTCCTGATCGGGATGCTCGCCTGTGCGACGGGAGCCTTCCTGGCGGAGCTCGGCATGGATCGCCAGGTGGGAGGGCCGCAGCTCTGACCCTCAGCCCCGAGGCTCCTCCCGCTCCATCACGGGCGCTCGCATTCCCCGAGGATCTCCAGGGCCTGACGTCTCACGAGTACGGCCGCATCGTCGAGCTGATCGGCCGTGACCCCAATCCAGTCGAGCTTGCGATGTTCGGCGCCATGTGGAGCGAGCACTGCGCCTACAAGCACTCGCGGCCGCTTCTCGCCTCGCTGCCGACCGAGGGCGAGCGAGTCCTGGTCGGGCCGGGCGAGAACGCCGGGGTGCTCGACATCGGCCATGGGTTGGCGGCCGTCTTCAAGGTGGAATCCCACAACCACCCGAGTGCCGTCGAGCCGTACCAGGGAGCCGCGACCGGGGTCGGCGGCATCATCCGCGACATCTTCACCATGGGCGCCCGGCCCATCGCCTTGCTGAACGGTTTGCGGTTCGGCCCGCTCGAGGCGAGCGAGGATGCCAGCGGCGGGACCGATGCGGCGACCGCCGCGCGGAATCGGTACCTGTTCGACGGCGTGGTGTCGGGGATCGCCGGCTACGGCAACTGCGTCGGCATTCCCGACGTGGGGGGCGAGCTCTTCTTCGACGCGTCCTACAGCGGCAATCCGCTGGTCAACGCCATGTGCCTGGGCATTGCCCACCAGGATGAGATCACGCTCGCGCGCGCCGAGGGCGCGGGCAACGCGCTCCTGCTGGTGGGCGCGGCCACGGGTCGCGACGGGATCGCGGGGGCCGCGTTTGCCAGCGCGGTGCTCGGTGAGGATCGAGACGCGCGCCGCCCGGCGGTCCAGGTAGGTAACCCATTCCTGGAGAAGCTGCTGATGGAGGCGTGTCTCGAGCTCTCGCATTCCGACGCGGTGGTCGCGATGCAGGACCTGGGCGCGGCCGGTCTGACCTGCGCACTTGCCGAGTTGTCCGCCAGAGGCGGCTGTGGTGCGGAGGTCGACCTCGATCGCGTGCCCCGCCGCGAGCGCTTCATGAACCCGCTCGAGCTGCTGCTCTCCGAATCCCAGGAGCGGATGCTGCTGGTCGTCAAGGCGGGACGGGAGGCGGAGGTCGAGTCGGTCTTCGCGCGGTTCGAGCTGCCTGCGGTCGCGATCGGTCGGGTCATCGACGAGGCCGTGGTGCGTTGCCAATTCGAGGGGCAGCTGGCTTGCGAGCTGCCGGGACGCGCCCTGGTCGATGAGGCGCCGCGCTACGTCCTCCCCGCGGCGCCTCCGGATGGCCTGCCGGATCGCCTCGCGGTGGACCTTGCGCCCCTGGCCGCGGAGGCGCCGTCGGTCCAAGGGCTGCTGGAGCTCGCATCGGCGCCCAACTGCCGAAGCCGGAAGCCGGTCTGGCGGCGGTACGACCACATGAACGGCACCAACACCCTGGTGGGCCCTGGCGAGGGGGACGGGGCGCTGTTGCGCATCAAGGGCACCCCGGCCGCGGTGGCGGTCTCGCTCGACGGACCGGGCAGGCTCGCCGCCCTGGATCCCCGATCCGCGGCGGCGGCAGCCGCGCTCGAGTCGGCGCTCAACGTCGCCTGCTCGGGTGCCGTGCCGATCGGCGCCACGAACAGCCTGAACCTGGGCTCGCCGGAGCCGCAGGCCGGCTATTGGGCGCTCTCCGAGACGGTGGCCGGTCTTGGCGAAGCCTGCCGCGCGCTGGGCATTCCGATCGTGTCAGGCAACGTGTCGCTCTATAACGAGACGGCCGACGGCCCGATCGTCCCGGCTCCGTTGGTCGGCATGCTCGGCCTCCTCGAGGACCGCGCGACCGCGGTACCCATGCGCTGGCTCGAGGGGGACGAGATCTGGATGCTGGGTTCGCCCGGCTGGGAACCCGCGAGCCTGGCCGGGGCCGAGCACGCCTGGCGAAGGGGCGAGCTCGGTGGGCGGCCGCGCCTGGATCTCGAATCCGCGGCGCGCGTGGTCCGTCTGCTCCCAGAGCTCGCCACCGAACGCATCGTCGCCGGAAGCCACGACCTCTCCGTCGGAGGGCTGGGCGTGGCGCTGGCGCGCATGGCGATCGCGTCGGGCTGCGGGGCGATCATCGATCTGCCCGCTCCAGCCGATCAATGGCCAACGGCCGCCCTGTACGGAGAGGGAGCGGGCCGGGCCATCGTCAGCCGCCTGCCTGGCCGCGGACGTTCCGACCCAGCGGCTCGGCGAGGCGCATGGGGAGCGACTGTCGATCGGCATCGGACCCCTCCCGCGCCTTGAGGTGAGGCTGGTACAGCTGGCCGACGCTTGGGAGACCGGCTTCTAGCGGCTTCGAATCATCCGGTCGCGTTCTGAATCCGCCCCGTCCCTCGCTGGGCGGCACGTGGCGCCGGGCCTGGCGCGCGTGACGGATCTGGGTGTGGATGCACATGCGGCTCATCGGCCATTGCTCCATCGCCGTCGGCCAACGTCGCCGCCGCTGCACGCGGATCGATCCGCTGGAGTCCTCCGCGTGCTCGCTCATGGAGGCGGTAGACCTCCTCGAGGCCGTCCGGCGGCACGCCATCGGAATACAGCAGGCAAAAGATCTCGACCACGTCGGGATCGAACTGGGTTCCGGCGTTCTCCACCAGCTCGTGCAGGGCCTGGACGTGGGTGAGCGCCTCCTTGTAGGGGCGCTCGTGGACCATGGCGTGGTACGCGTCTGCGACGGCCACGATCCGCGCGCCGAGCGGGATCTCCTGGCCGCTCAGGCCGTGCGGGTAGCCGGTTCCGTTGAAGCGTTCGTGGTGATGCAGCACGACCGGGATCGCATCCCGCAGGCTCGAGGCCTGCTCCAGGATCAGCTGTCCGATGCGCGGATGCTCGCCGATCGCCTGCCACTCGCCGTTGGACAGCGAAGCTGGCTTGTCGAGGATCTCGGTCGGCACGGCGAGCTTGCCGAGGTCATGCAGGAGGCTGGCGATCCGAACCCGGTCGACCTCCTCGCGAGGTAGCTGCAGCTGCAGCGCGATGCCCGTCGCCAGCGACGCGATCATGTCCGATGGGCGTCCCCGGTGGTGGGGCTGTGGCGCCAGGACCGAAGCCAGGGCCTCGGTCGCGGTATCACTCGCCCACTGACCGATGGCGGCGGCCGCTGCCCGCCGCTCCGCTGAGATGGGGGCGCGGCGAACGGGTGCTTCGTCGTCGAGGTCGCGGTAGGCATAGGTGCGGTTGCGACCCAGCCCCTTGGCGGCGTACATCGCGGCGTCCGCCTGATCGACGAGCGCGTCGACCTGCAGCTCGTGGCCGCGGCCCCCCGCGACGCCGATGCTGATCGTGATGTTGACCGTTTGCCCGCCGGCGATCGCCAGGGGGGTCTGCGCCACGACCGAGCGGAGCCGCTCTGCGACGTCGACGGCCTCAGCGGGCAACGACTCGGGCAGGATCAGCATGAACTCCTCGCCGCCGTAGCGACCGAAGAGGTCTGAAGGCCGGATGTTGTCGACGATGATGTCGGCGACTTGGCGCAGCACGGCGTCCCCGCTGTTGTGGCCGTACGTGTCGTTGATCGGCTTGAAGCGATCGATGTCGATGAACGCCACCGAGAGTGGCTTGTAGTGGCGGGAGGCACGCTCGACCTCGGCGAGCAGCACGGTCAGCAACGTCTCGCGGTTCGCGACGCCGGTGAGCCTGTCGTGCGTGGCGCGCGCCTCGAACGAAAAGAATGCGCCGGCGGCGGCGTTGAATGCTCGCGCCAGCCTGCGCTCGGCCGGGATGCCTGCCTCCTTGACGACGACCTGCGCATCCTCGGTCAGGGTGGCCTCGAGGACGCCCGCGAGGCGGTTGAGCCGCCAGCCCATGTAACTCCACGCGGCGAGCGCCGTGGTGGTCATGCCGGCCAGCGCGGCCAGGAAGACGGCGCTCAGCACCCACGAGCGTCCGGGGGCGTCCCCGCCCGAGGTCAGGACGAGCACCACGCTGGCACAAAGGGTGACCGCCAGCGGGGCGAGAAACCCAAGAGCTCTGGCAAATCGGAGCATGTGTTCCTTTGGTGGCGGGCGATGCGTTCGCAGAATGAGGGCGGAGGCATCCGGGGGCCATGGGCTAATCGTCACGAGGTGCTGGCGGTCACCGTGCCGTCAGACCGATTCCTGCCGGAGTGCGGTCTGGGCCAGTACTCCCCGGGTACTTCCGACCATCCCAGGCGCGGACCGTGCGGACCGGACCGCGGCGGGTCGTCAGGCGGGGCTATGATGCCGACGTGCCCCGATCCGGCTGCCGACTGTGACCCAGGTGCGACGGACCAGACCGCCCGTCGCACAGGCCCACGCCGGAGTGCACCCATCGCCTGACCCAATGCATTCCCCACCGCCGCACGCGGATCGGAGCCTGCTCGATATCGAGCCCAGCTACGAACCCCATGGCCCGCGCGAAGAGTGCGGCGTGATCGGTGTCTTCGCCCCCGGTCAGCCGGTCGGCCGGCTCACTTACCTGGGCCTGCACGCGCTGCAGCATCGCGGCCAGGAGTCGGCCGGGATCGCCACCAGCGATGGTTCGCAGCTCCACCTGCACAAGCGCCTGGGACTGGTCAGCCAGGTCTTCGATCGCGAGACGATCGACGCGCTCGACGGCGGCGAGGCCGTCGGAGACGGCCAGACGGCGATCGCCGCCATCGGTCACACGCGCTACTCGACCACCGGCTCGAACACGCTCCCCAACGTCCAGCCGGTTCCGGCTCGAGGTGACCTGGGGGAGCTCATGCTCGGCCACAATGGCAATCTGACCAACGCTCCGTGGCTGCGCGACGAGCTGGTGGAGCAGGGGGTGGACTTCGTGACCGCCTCCGATACCGAGGTGCTGGCCCGATTCATCGCCCATGCCCCCGGCCGCAGCTGGGCGCAGCGCGTCGAGCGCGCCTTCCATCGAGCCACCGGCGCCTTCACCTTCACCATGCTCACCGATCAGGCCCTCGTGGCCGCGCGCGACCCGGTCGGGTTTCGGCCGCTGGCGCTCGGCCGGCTGCGGGCACCGGATGGGCAACCGGTCGGCTGGGCGGTTGCCTCTGAGAGCGCCGCGCTGGATGCCATGGGCGCCCAGATGGTGCGCGACGTCGAAGCCGGGGAGATCCTGACCATTGATGCCGACGGGGTCAGCTCGTATCGACCTCCGGTGGTGGGCAGCCGCGAACGGCTGTGCGTCTTCGAGTTCGTCTACCTCGCTCGGCCCGACAGCGTCATCGGCGGGCGGCTGCTCTACGAAGCCAGGCTGCGTATGGGCCGCCAGCTGGCGCGCGAGCATCCCGCGGACGGCGACTTGGTGATCCCGGTGCCGGATTCGGCGATCCCCGCCGCCATCGGCTACGCGGAGGAGTCGGGACTGCCGTACCGCGAGGGCCTGATCAAGAACCGATACGTCGGCCGCACCTTCATCCAGCCCGCGCAGCAGACGCGAGACGAGGCGGTGCGCATGAAGTTCAACCCGCTCCCCGAGGTGCTCCGGGACCGGCGGGTGGTCATGGTCGACGACTCGATCGTGCGTGGCACGACCACTGCTCCGGTGGTGGGCATGCTGCGTCGCGCCGGTGCGCGGGAGGTGCACGTCCGCATCCACTCGCCGCAGATGGCTTACCCGTGCTACATGGGCGTCGACACCGGGCGGCGCTCGGAGCTGATCGCCGCCACCCATGACACGGAGGCGATTCGGCGCGCCATCGGCGCGGACTCGCTCGGCTACCTCTCCCGGGAGGGACTGCTGGCGGCGGTCGGCGGCGATGCGGAGGGATTCTGCACCGCCTGCTTCGACGGGCAGTACCCGACCGACGTCCCCCTCGAGCTGGACAAGTTCGCGCTGGAGCGTGGGTAGGCAGGGCCGATGGCGCGAACGTACCGCGAAGCCGGCGTGGACCTCGAGGAGGCGCGCCGCGCGGTCGAGCTGATCAGCCGGGCGGCGGCGCGCACCACGACGCCGGAGGTGTTGGGCGGCGTCGGCGGATTCGGCAGCCTCTTCCGGCTTGACACCGAACGCTGGCCCGATCCGGTGCTGGTCGCCTCGACCGATGGCGTGGGCACCAAGCTCAAGATCGCGATCGCACTGGCCCGGCACGACACCGTCGGCGAGGACCTCGTCAACCATTGCGTCAACGACGTGGCGGTGCAAGGTGCCGATCCGCTCTTCTTCCTGGACTACTTTGGCGTCGGACGCCTGCAGGCTGACCAGGCGGCGGCCCTCGTGGCCGGGATGGCCCGTGCCTGTCTGGCCAACGGGGTGGCGCTGGTCGGTGGTGAGACCGCGGAGCTGCCAGGGCTCTACCAGGAGGCGGACTACGACCTGGCTGGCTTCGTGGTGGGCGTCGCCGCGCGCGCCGACCTGGTCACCGGAGCACGGGTGCGCGCCGGAGATGTGCTGATCGGCCTGCCTTCGAACGGCCTGCATACCAATGGCTACTCGCTGGCTCGACGGGTCTTTGGCGAGGCGGACTGGAAGCGCAACGCGCCCGGCCTGGAAGGCACGCTGGGGGATGCCCTGCTCGCCCCGCATCGCAGCTACCTCGCGGAGATGCGAGCCCTGCGCAGCGCGCTTCGCGCGGCGCGCAGCGATGTCCTCGCCTACGCGCACATCACCGGTGGCGGCTGGGTCGAGAACGTCCCGCGCACGCTCCCGCAGGGGCTCGGGGTGCAGGTCGAGTCGGGGAGCTGGCCGGTGCCTCGCATCTTCTCGCTCATCCAGCAGAAGGGCGATATCCCCGACGACGAGATGGTACGGACCTTCAACCTCGGGATCGGGCTGACCTGCGTCGTGCGGCGCAGCCAGGTGGAGACTGCGCTGGAGGCGCTTCCCGAAGCCTGCGTGGTGGGCCGGGTCCTGGCGTCGCGCCGCGGACAGCCACGGGTCACCTTCATCTGAGCGACGCGCCCCAGGTGCGCCTTGGAGTCCTCGTCTCGGGACGTGGCTCCAACCTCGAAGCGGTCCTCGACGCCCGGGACCACGGCCGGTTGGGGGCCGTCGACCCGGTGTTGGTCGTCTGCAACCGGCCGGCGGCGCGCGCCCTCCAGGTCGCGGAGGAGCACGACGTTCCTCATCGGGTGCTCGAGCGGCGCCAGTTCGGCGACCCTGGCGCGAGGGACGCCGCCATCGGTCAGGCGTTCCGGGAGGCAGGCTGCGACCTGGTGCTCCTGGCGGGCTACGACCAGATCCTGGGGCCGTCCTACTTCGCGAGTTACAGCGGACCCACCATCAACATCCATCCAAGCCTGCTGCCCCGGCACGGTGGCAGCGGGATGATGGGGCTGGCGGTCCATCGGTCCGTCCTCGCCGCGGGTGACGCAGAGTCCGGCGTCAGCATCCACCTGGTGACTCCTGACGTCGATGGAGGCCCGCTCCTTGCACAAGCCCCGGTTCAGGTGCGCTCCGGCGACGACGCCGAGGCACTGGCACGACGCGTGCTTGCGATGGAGCATCGGCTGCTGGTCGACACGCTGGCCAACCTGGCCGCCGGAGGCTTGTCCGATCTGGCATCTGCTAGCATGACCGACCGGTCGGTGACCATCGACCTCGAGTGAAATGGAGAAGGGCCGCAGCGCATGCCACAGGGCCTCCCGGATCCGGGGAAAATCTGGAACGACTTCATCCACAACCCCATCGTGGAGCTGCTGGGGCAGCTGATCGTCATCTATGTCGTGCTGCTGTGGTTGGGCACCGCCTACTGGGCCTTCCGCGACATGCAGGCTCGCACCGAGAATCCGATCCTCCCGTATTTCGCCGCCGCGCTGATCATCTTCTTCACGCCGCTGCTCTTCGTCTTCGCGGTGATCCTGTATCTGATCGTCCGGCCGCGCGAATCGCTGGCCGAGGTCTACGAGCGCTCGCTCGCCGAAGAGACCCTGCTTGCCGAGGTGGAGAAGAACCGCCTCTGCCCCACGTGCCGGCAACGGGTCGGCACCGACTGGCTGGTCTGCCCGAACTGCCGGACTCGGCTGCACCGCATCTGCCCGGCCTGCACGCGCCTGGCGGAACCGGAGTGGGC
>VBJP01000132.1 GCA_005880165.1 Chloroflexota bacterium
GATCGCGACACCACGCGCATCGTTCGGTCGTGGCTGGGTGAGGGTGTCACGGTCGTCCCGGACCGCGTCCTGGACGCCGTGCTCGACCAGATCCCCGCGACCTCACAGCGCCGAGCCTGGTGGCCGGCGCGGAGGTTCCCATTCGTGAACAGCACTGCGCTGCGCATCGGCGTCGTTGCCGCTGTGCTCATCATCGCCGCCGTCATCGGCGTGAGGTTCCTGCCTGGCTCGGGCTCGCTCGGCGGCCCGCCCGCTCCGACCG
>VBJP01000133.1 GCA_005880165.1 Chloroflexota bacterium
ATGCCGGCAAGGTTGTGCACGTCACGTTGCCGGCGGGAGTGAGCAACGCCACGCCGTTCTACCTCTCGGTCGATGCGAGTGGAGGACAGGTATGGGGTTGGGTTGCCGGGCAGCTCTTCGACATCTACGTCATTGATGTTGGTGGAAAGCGCCTCGTGATCGACGCGTTCCACTATGCGGGCACCTCAGCTGACGATCTCGCAGCGCAACGGGCAATACTCGACTCCGTCCAGTTGACCCCGATCCCTTAGCGGTCTCAACGGAGCGCCGGCGGGCCCATGGCCTCGCCGGCGCTTTTTCATCGGTCCTGGATTGAAGTTCGAATCGGCTCGCGCCCCCCTTGAAGCATCGGTGTGAACCGATGCCGAATCGCGGAAGAGGGCATGGACACCGATCTCGTGACCCAGGCGCAGATAGGCGACAAGGAGGCATTCGCAGCCATCGCCGCTGTGCTCGCGGATCGGTACCTGGCCGCGTCGCACAGGATCCTGCGCGACCTCGCACTGGCCGAGGACGCAACGCAGCAGGCGTTGCTCGCCATCTGGAGGGACCTTCCGCAGCTTCGCGATCCGGCGCGCTTTGACGCCTGGTCGTATCGGCTCCTCGTGCGTGCCTGCTACGCGAGTCTGGCAGTGCGCGCCGCTGGGGCCCCAGCCTTCGTCTCCTCGAATTAGCGTCTCGTGATCGACGCGACGCACATGCGTGCGACGAGCATGGCGGATGTCGCGGAGCTGCACTCGATTCTGCGAACGATCAGATTCGAGTAGAACTCGCGCACTACCAGCGCTCCTCGCGCATGACCTCGTCAAGCGACCGGCGGCCGCCACGGCGATTTGGCGCCGTCAACTCAGAGGTATCAGCCGGATAGCCGAACGACAGGATGAAGGAGCAGTCCTGCTCAGCCGGTAAACCAAGAAGGCGTCCCGCCAGCACGTGGTCGTACACGGTTGCCGGGGCGCTGCCGATTCCCAGCTCCCATGCGGCCAGCACCATATTCTGGGCGGCCCTCCCCAGGTCCCACATGATCGACTTCCCGCGCGGGCCATTGGGATCCGGCGTGACCAGGGCGACGGCCGCCGCCGCGCCCGCCAGGTGGCCGGCGTAGCGACCCACCGCGGCGAGCTGGCGCAGGTGCTCGCCGTCCTGGACCGCAATGAAGACCCATCGCTGCGCGTTCTTGGAAGATCCCGTCCGGCGCCCGGCGTTCAGGATCCGCGTGAGGTGGTCCGGTTCCAACGGCCGGTTGGCGAACTCACGAACGACGCGCACCGAGTTGATCGCCTGCCAGGCCTCCATCAGGCGTCCTCCACCGCGATTCGGATGCGCTTGTTGATGCGCCCCTTGGACTCGTAGCCGGTGACTCGCACGCGCCCGATTTCGCCGGTGTGCGCCACGTGCGTGCCACCGTCCGCCTGCAGGTCCAGGCCCACGATCTCGATGATGCGCACCGTCTCGATTCCCTCCGGCAGGAGGTTGATCTTGGTGCGAATCAGGTCCGGGATCAGGAACGCCTCGTCGCGCGGCAGATGGTTGACCCGAACCTCGCGGTCGGCGGCGATCTCCTCGTTCACGCGCCGCTCGATGTCCGCCACCAGGTCTCCGTGCATCGTCTCGAACTCGAAGTCCATGCGCCCGGCCAGCGGCTCCATGTTGCCGCCCGTCACCTGCGCGCTGTGATCGCGCCAGATGACGCCGCACAGCACGTGCAGCGCCGAGTGCGTGCGCATGAGCTTGTGGCGCCGCTCCCAGTCGATCTCGGCGGTGACGCCGGCGCCAGGCTCAGGCAGCGAGCCGTCGGGTGCGGGCTCCACGGCATGGACGATCTCTCCACCGGCCTTGCGCGCCCCGGTCACCGTCCAGGCCGCCGCCTCGGTCCTCAGCAGGCCGGTATCCGCCGGCTGACCGCCACCTCCGGGATAGAAGACGGTCCGGTCCAGGACCACCCCATCGGGGCCGGAAGAGAGGACCGTGGCACTCGTGGTCCGTGCATAGGCGTCGGTGGCGGCAAGGTTCTCGGTCATGGCGTCGGGGTAGGCTAGCATCCGCCCTCATGGGGCTTCGACCGCTCGCCGACGAGCTGCTCGCCGAGTATTTCCGGCTCTCGCCGGTCCACGCCACCGAGATCGGCATCCATGACCACGACGGCCTGTGGCCGGACCTGACCGATGCCGGCCTTGAGGAGCGGAGCCGCTTCCTGCATTCAGCGCTGGAGCGCATCGACCGGCTCGATTCGGAAGCTCTCTCGCGCGACGACGCGATCGACCGCAGCGTCTTGCGCTCCTACCTGGATGCGGACTTGTTCGCGACCGAGGTCCTCGATGAGCCGGCATGGAGCCCGATGACCTACGTCTACCTGGCCGGCAACGGCCTATTCACGCTCCTCGCGCGCGAGTTCGCGCCACGCGCGGACCGACTGGCGAGTGCCGCGTCCCGGATGCGCGCACTGCCGGCGCTGCTGGACCAGGCGCGCGCCAGGCTGACCGCGACCCGCCGTGGGGAGCACGGAAGCGGCAGCGCCCGAGAGGTGAGCCGATTCCACACCGAGAAGGCCATCGAGACGATGCCCGGCGTCGCAGACCTCGCCCGGACCGCTGCCTCCGAAGCGCAGGAGCTCGACGACGAAGAGTCCATGCACGTGGTGCAAACGGCGGCGAGGTCTGCAGTCGAGGCGGTCGATGCCTACGTCGAATGGCTGCGGGACGAGCTGTTGCCGCACGCCACCGGCGACTTCCGACTGGGGCGGAACCTTCACGACCACAAGTTCCGCCACTTCCTGAAGACGGAGATCACGCCGGACCAGCTCGCGGAGCGAGCGCAAGCGGGATTCGACGAGGTGCGCGCGGAGATGGTGGCGCTCGCGCGCCGCCTCTGGCCGCAATGGATGGGCTCGGAGCCGATGCCCGACGACGATGGCGCTGCGGTTCGGGGCGTTCTCGATGCGATCGCCCTGCAACACCCTGCGGCCGAGGATCTCCTCGACTACTGCCGCGACGAGAACGCGAGGATCGAGGCGTTCGTGCGTGAACGAGATCTGGTCGGACTGGCGGAGGAGCCGATGCAGATCATCTGGACGCCACCCTTCCTGCGCGCCTTCGGCGGCGCGATGCTCATCCCTCCGGGGCCACTCGACCGGGGGCTCGACAGCTTCTTCGCCATCACCCCCATGCCTGACGACTGGACCGATGAGCAGCGCGAGTCGCGCCTCCGCGAGGACAACAATCGCCAGCTTCGGCTGCTGACCATTCACGAGGCAGTGCCCGGCCACTACCTGCAGCTGGCCTACTCGAACCGCTGCCCGTCCACGGTGCGTGCCGTCTTCCAGTCAGGCGTTTTCGCCGAGGGCTGGGCCGTGTACATCACCCAGGTGATGATGGATGTCGGATATGGAGCCGATGACCCGGCACTGATGCTCGTCCATCTCAAGTTCTATCTGCGCAGCATCACCAACGTGCTGATCGACATCGGGATCCACGCGGGGGAGATGAACGAGCACGAGGCCATGCGCCTGATGGTGGAGGGCGGGTTCCAGGAGCAGTCGGAAGCGGCGAACAAGTGGGACCGGGCCCGACTCTCGAGCACGCAACTGTGCGAGTACTACCTCGGAGCCGTGGAGATGACCGATCTCGAGCACGAGGCGCGACGCCGCGCTGAGGCGGCTGGGGCGCCATTCGTGTATCGGCCGTTCCTCGAGTCCGTGCTCGCCCACGGCAGCCCGCCGATGCCGGTGATCCGCGACATCCTCTTCGGCTGACCGTCGCGCCTGGGTCCCGAGGGGCCTCCGTCGGTACTCCTCCCTGCTGTTGGCCCACAATTTGTTAACATAGTTAAGCACCCATGACCTTCGCCGACCTCACGCGGCGCCTCGCAAGCGCCCTACCAACCGAACTGATAACGAGCCGGGCCGATCCGCCGAACGGCGCTGCGCCTGTCGCTCCCGGGTCAGGCAGCTCCCGCGGCCCGTTCGCGGCGATGCGGCACCGCAACTACCGGCTCTTCTGGATCGGTCAGGTGCTCAGCCTGGTGGGTACCTGGATGCAGTCGGTCAGCGAGCCGTGGCTCGTCCTGCTGCTCGGCGGCTCACCGCTCCAGCTCGGGATCGTGCTGGCGCTCGAATTCGCTCCATCGACCGTGCTGGCTCCGCTCGGTGGCGTTCTTGCCGACCGCATGGACAAGCGCAAGGTGATCATCTGGACACAGGTCGCCGCCGCCCTTCAGGCGGTCGTCCTGTTTGCGATCACCGTCGCCGGCGTCGTCCAGATCTGGCACATCTTCATCCTCGCCTTCGTGCTCGGCTGCATCAATGCCGTGAACATGCCCGTCCGCCAGGCCTTTGCCGCCGAGATGGTCCCGCGCCGCGACCTGCTGAACGCGATCGCGCTGAACTCGGCGTCGTTCAACGCGGCCCGTATCGTCGGACCGGCCATCGCCGGCGTCACGCTGGCGCTCTGGGGTCCGGCGGTCAATTTCGGGATCAACGCGGTCAGCTACGTCGCGGTCCTCGTTGGGCTGGCGATGATCGACCCATCCCAGCTCTACCGAGCGGCCCGCTCGGCGGAGAGCCTGCCCGTGCTCCGCAGCGTGGCGGAGGGCCTTCGCTACGCCGTCCGAACGCCAAGCGTCCTGTGGCCACTGGTGCTGCTGGGTGGCATCAGCATCTTCGGTCTCAACTTCCAGACGCTGCTGCCGCTCTTCGCCGTCCACACCCTTGGCCTCAGGGCGGACGGCTACGGAGCGCTGTACGCGGTGATGGGCGTGGGATCCCTCATCGGCTCCATGTCCCTCGCCTTCGCCGGGTCGCGGCGGCCGCTCGTTCCGTTGATCATCGGCGGCGGACTGATCTTCGTGGCGTTCGAGCTGCTACTGGGAGCGACGCGGTCGGTGGCGCCCGCGTACGTCTGGGTGGTCTTCATCGGCCTGAGCTCGATGCTCATGATCAACACCATCAACGTGACCGTGCAGGCCGGCGTTCCGGACCAGCTCCGCGGACGGGTGATGTCTCTCTACGTCCTGGTCTTTGCCGGATCGTCACCGATCGGCGGGCTGTTCGCAGGTGGCGTTGCCGAACTGTGGGGTGCGCCCGCGGGCTTCGTGCTGGGTGCGCTTTTCTCGCTCGTCATCCTGGCGGTGGCCGGTTGGCAGCTGGTCCGTAGGGTCAGCATGCCCTCACTGTCCGAGGCGCCGCGCACGGAGGGGCCGCCGCAACCGTCGGGCGTGGAGGCCGTCGTTCGCGCGCCGGACGAGCCACACGCTGGGGAGTCCCGCCCGGAACCTCCTCGACGCCAGGTCGCCGCCGACCGAGGAACGAGGGGCTAGCGTTTCGGCGACGGCAGCAGGACCCGCAGCTGCTCGAGTGCGGTCGCCAATCCGGCGCGCTGTGCCTCTGGCAGGGGCGCCAGCAGCTCACCCGCCGCCGCCAGCAGCTCCCGACGCATGGCTCGCACGCGTCGGCGCCCCTTGGCGGTCAACGCCAGGCGGATCGAGCGTCGATCCGCGACATCGGGCTGGCG
>VBJP01000134.1 GCA_005880165.1 Chloroflexota bacterium
TCAGGGGGATCAGCTTCGCGTTGCCCGCAACGATGATGAGCGTCTGGAGTCCGAGGCTGGTGGTCAGCCCGACGGCCATCAGCGAGCCGAAGTCGTCGCGCGCCAGGATCGCGATCCGCAGGCCGCGCGCGACCAGGCCGGCGGCCAGGGCCAGCAGCGCGAAGGCCCCAACCAGGCCCAGCTCCTCGGCGATGGCGGTGAAGATGAAGTCCGTTTCGATGGCGGGGATCGGGATGTGCCCGGAGATGAGCGGCAATCCCTGGCCAAGCCCCTCGCCGAACAGTCCGCCACGACCGAATGCGTAGAGCGCCTGGACCGTCTGGTATCCGTTTCCGGAGGGGTCGGCGAACGGGTTGATCCAGTTGTCGACGCGCACGTGGACGTGCGGGAAGAGCAGGTAGGCGACGTAGGCCCCGGCCAGGAACAGGACCAGGCCGATCAGCACATAGCTGCGCCGGCCGGTAGCGACGAAGAGCATCGTCA
>VBJP01000135.1:0-6771 GCA_005880165.1 Chloroflexota bacterium
GGGCAGCGGGGGGATCTTGATGGGACCGATGCGCCGATGGGCGCCGGCCAGCAACGCACGTTTCTCCGCCAGGTAGCCAGCGATGAAGACGACGAGCACGATCTTGATCGCCTCACCCGGCTGGAAGGTGACCGGGCCGATGCTCAACCACAGCCTGGCCCCGTTGAGCTCGTTGCCGAACAGGAAGGTGATGACCAGCAGCCCGGCGCCCCCGAGCGCCCAGGTGTACTTGTAGTGCCGCAGGATCCCGTCATCACGGAAGAAGACGGCGATCGCCACCATGGCCACCAGGCTCACCGCGAACCAAACGAGCTGCGTCTCCGCCATGCCCACGGAGAACCCGAACAGGTTCATGCCCGCCAGCGTCTGGGGAAGGCGGTTGAGCATCACCAGCCCCACGCCACCGATCGTGGCGGCGAGCGGCAGGAGCAGCTGGTCACCTCGGTGCCCGAGCAGTACCAGCGCCACGTGCGCGGCCACGACCAAGCCGATGTAGGCGATCGCCAGTCCCAGCGGTCCCGGGTCCGGCTTCCCGACCGCGACGATATGCGCCAGCGCGAAGCCGAGCGGGACCAGCAGCACCAGCGGAAGGAGGAGGCGCAGCTCCGTGCCGCGCCAGCCGGCCTGCATCGGTTAGCGCTCCAGGCGCATGCGCACGCGACCGATCATCAGCTCGTCACCGTAGCTCAGCGCCACCGGCCGGTCGATTCGATGTCCGTTGACATACGTCCCGTTGGTGCTTCCCTGGTCCTCAACGAACCATGACCGGCCTCGGAAGGTGAGCATCGCGTGTGCCGCGCTGGCAAAGTCGTCCTCGACAAAGATGGTGCTGTTCACGTTGCGGCCGATCGAGTTGATGGGGCCCAGCGCGATGGCCCTTCCGACCGGCGGCTCGTCCTCCGGGGATTCGAGGACGGTCAGGCGTCCGATCCCCTGTCGGGCCGCCTCGCGCGTGCGCTCCGCGCTACGCAGGTCGCGGAGCAGGGAGCGTCCAAAGGCGAAGAGGACCAGGTACAGGAGTCCGACGAACGTCAGCTGAGCGACCAGGATCAGAATGCGGAGGGTGTCCTCCGTCGTCATCCGTGGATCCCGAACTCGATGGTGGTGCTCCCGACCTGGATGACGTCCCCCGGCCCCAGGGCCACCTCCTGCACGGGCTGGCCGTTGACCATCGACCCGTTGCGGCTGCCGAGATCCACGAAGCCGTACGCGCCGTGCTGGAGCTTCAGCTGGCAGTGATGCCTGCTCACCATGGGATCGTCGACGATGACGTCGTTGTCGCTGGCACGTCCGATGGTGATCAGGGGACCGCCGAGATCGAACTGCACCGGGTCCTGGCCCTGGGTCGCCACGAGCAGGTACGCGCGCCGCGCCGAGTCGGGCGCGGCGTCTTCACGGGTCGAGAGCACCACCGTGTCGGAGGTGACCGGCGCGGACGGCTCCCGGTGCCGCCGTTCGCCGGCCTCGTCCACGACCCTGGCCGCGATGCGAATGTCGCCGCGGCGGATGCCGCGATCCGCGTTGAGATGGACCCGCGGCCTGGCGACGAGGGTGTAGCGCTCGTGGCGTGCACGCGTCAGCACGCCGTGCGCGAGGTCGTCCTCGAGAGCGGCGCGGTACGACTCGAAGGACGCGAAGTCCGTGGGGTTGAGGTGGAGCACGTACTGGTTGGGGACGATCACTCCAACGTCACCGAAGGACTTGTTGGTGTCCATGGCGCGCTCGATGCGCTTGGCCAGCGAAACCGGCTGCAGGCTGGCACCCAGTCGACCGGCGGGAGCCTCGAAGAGGTGCTCGAGGAAGCCCTCGACACGCTGGAGGATGCCCACGCGGCCGATGCTAGCACGCAGGCCGGACCACCTCGGCGGCCGCTCTATCGGTCCTGTTGAGCTCGGCAAGGTCGGTACCAATGGTCTACCAGGGGGTACAAAAGCCCCCGTGCGGGAACCTTGTCGAGCGTCGCTATACTTTGCGCCCCTAAAGCTGCCACCGGGACGCGAGGCGTCATGCCCGAAGCACTAACCGAATCCTTCTGCGAACGCTGCGGTACGCGCTACGAATTTCCTGCGCCCGCCAAGCTGAGCACGCTTCGCAAGACCCGCGGCCTGGTCTCCGGGTTCAAGAACTACATCATGAGCCAGGACGCCCTGAGCGACACCATCGAGGACGCCATGCGCTCCGAAGAGGAGATGGTGGCCTCGCATCAGCTCGAGGCCTTCCACGCCGCGTTCAGCTTCTGCATTGACTGCCGGCAGTACGCCTGCACCAACTGCTGGAACGAGAGCGCCGGCCGCTGCCGGAGCTGCGTCCCGATCCCGGGCGTCGACGACCTCGAGGACCGGATGGAGGCTGCCTACCTGGCCGACCACCAGGCGATGCATGCCGAAGCCATCGCCGGGACCCTGGAAGCCGATGAGATCTCGCGCAGGCTTGGCGTGGAGGCCTGGCCAGAGAGTGATCTTCCCGAGGTCGCCGCCACCAACGGCCATGAGCCGATCGAGTGGCCGGACGAATCGGTCGCCGCTGGGCCGACCATCGAGGTCGAGCCGGAGCCGGTTGCGGCCGAGGCCGAGCCGCAGGTAGAGCCCGAGCCAGTTGCCGCTGCGGCCGAGCCCGAGCTGCATCCCATCCTTGCGTGGGAAGACGACGCGGAGATCACACTCCAGCCGGCCATCGAGGAGGGATTCCCCGAGCCAGAGGCGGAGTGGGTAGCTGCCGAGCTGGAGGCGGAACCGATGATGGCCGAGGCGGAGGCGGAGTTCGAGCCTCAGCCCGTGGCAGCAGAAGTCGCGGAAGTGCTGGAGCCCGTGGCGGCCGAGGTCGAACCCGAGCCCGTGGCGGCAGAAGTCGCGGAAGAGCCCGTGGCGGCCGAGGTCGAACCCGAGCCCGTGGCGGCAGAAGTCGCGGAAGAGCCCGTGGCGGCCGAGGCCGAACCCGAGCCCGTGGCGGCCGAGGTTGCGGAGGAGCCGACGCCGCTCGCGCCGCCTACTCCCATTCGCCCGCCCCACAAGATCACGCCGATCTCCGAGACGATCATTCGCATCCCGCGTGCCCAGCCGCTCCCGCCGACCGCCCAGCCGACTGCGATCGACGACGGGGCCCTGGCTGCCCGTCGCGCCCAGCTGGACGTGCTGGGAATCGACGATCCCGGAGTGGGCAGGGTCGCGCCGGCGCGCAACGTCCTGCCCTACCGGTCGAGCGGCGCGGGCGTCAGCCCGTCTGACCTTGTTCAGCGCACGCTCGGCGGGTCCAGCGCGCTATGGGCTGCATCCGCTCGCGAGGTGGCTTCGGCCCGGAGCGCCGTTGCCGTCCAGAACTGTGGCAGCTGTGGCCTCTCGCTATCGGCGAGCGCCCGCTTCTGCCGTCGCTGCGGGACGCGCCAGGCTCGTTCTGCCTGACGTCGGCGGCGCTACTCCTTGGCCGGGCTACCAGCGCCTTCGCTCCCTGTCACCTTTGGCTTTTCGGCGCCGGCCCCGCTATCGGCGCCCGAATGTCCGCCGTCGGACCCCTTGGACGGCGACGCCTTTGAGCCCTGGCCTGCTTCACCACCCGTGGATGCAGCGCGGGAGTCGGTCCGGTAGAACCCGCTCCCCTTGAAGATGATCCCGGTCGGGTGCAGGACGCGCCGCAGCTGGCCACCGCAATGCGCACAGATCGTCGGGCCATCCTCGAGCATCGAGTGGATGACTTCGGTGATGCGGCCGCATTGGCGGCACTGATAGTCGTAGGTCGGCATGCTCGGCATCCATGCCCGGCTTGGCGGGCTACTCAGTTCGACGGGGTACCGCCGCACCGGTGGGCGCGGCGGCGCGAATCATGCCAGCCGGACGGACGCCTCGCAACGAACTCGCCGTCGCGCGGCGGGTGCGACCTTGGCCATGGGCGGCTGCGTGACCAGCCGGGCCACGTTGTGCAGGTCCTGGGCGATCTTCTCCTTCGGGAACTTCAGGATCACGGGGTGGCCCTCGTTTGAGGCCATCACCGCCTTGGGCCCGTTGGAGACGACGGTCGCCGACACTGGCAGGCCCAGGGTCTTGCTCATGTCCCCCACGGCGATCCCGTGGTTCGCGCGATTGACGACGACTCGCACGACGTCTCCGAGGCCGACCTCGCGGGCCAGCGTCAGGAACTGGGCGCTGTTTCGCAGGGCTCCTACTTCGGGCGTCACGACCAGGAAGATCTCGGTCGCCAGGGTCAGCATCGCCATGGTCCGGTCGTCGTAACCGGGGTGGTTGTCGACCACGATGTAGGCGTGGTTCGCCTTTCCCCACCGCAGGGCCGCGAGCAGGAGATCCACGGTGATCTTTTCAGAGTCGCCGGGGTCGGTCCCCCAGGTAAGCACGCGCACTCCGGTCTCGGAGTGGACCGCGGTGACGTGCTCGAAGGCGAGATCGGTCCATTCCTCGGGAGGACTGTCGGCGAGGTCGATGAGGCCCTTCTTGGCCGGCACCTCGAGCACGGCGGTCACGTTCCCGACCCCGACATCGGCATCGAACAGGAGCACCCGGTCGCGGGTCTGCTCGCGGAGCGCGACGGCCATGTTGACGGCGATGGTCGTCTTGCCGACCCCGCCCTTGGGAGCGAAGACGCTGATCACGCGGCCTTCGCCCATCATCGGCACGTCGCCCATCTCGGCGGCCATGCCGGCGGCATCACCGGGAAGCGTGCGGCCAGTGCGAATGAGCATGGCCTGCAGCCGATAGATGAGCGCCTCAGGGGGGCACGGCTTCATGGCGTACTCGTCGCCGCGCTCCCCGTACTCAGGAGGCTCGTTCCCGAAGATCAGGATGGTTGGAACGCTCCGACCATCGTGAAGCGTGGCGTGCAGCTGTTGCGCCACTTCGGGCTGCTCGTCGCAGTCGATGGCTGCCAGGTCGACGTGTGGGCCCGATTCGTCGAGGCGAACCGGCTCGAAACCCGCTCGGCGCAGAGCGGCCTCGGCGGCGGCGAGCTCGCCGTCCGGCAGCGCGAGCAGGACGTTTGGTCGCTCCATAGTACCTTCCGATGCAGTTCGGTGTGTTCCGGACTGCATCAGTGTCCGCGGGCCCGCTTGGAGCGACAATGGGACTCCGGCGTAGTACCCGCGCGCCGAAGGTACTGGTCCGGTGGTTGTGCGACTTAGGTGCCGCGGGCCATCCGCATCCCGCACTTGGGGCAGTAGAAGGCGCTGGCGCTCTGCGACTCGAATCCGCAGTGCGCGCAGGCCAGGCCGCCGGAGGGTCCGGCCACAGGCGTGATCCGAGCGTGATCCGCGGTTCCCAGGCTGTAGCCGGAAGCGAGCACCTGCTGATATAGCGAGCTGAGCAGGCGTTGACCGATGCGCTCGGTATCGCCCCGCTGGCCCTTGCCTCCCCAGCCCACCACCGCGCGAACGATGAGCTCGCCGGATAGCTCGTCGAAGTGGCTGGCGAGGCCACCCACCACCGCGTGGTAATCGGGGTAGCCGCTGGTGTCGGTCTCCCCGTGCAGCAGGCCGGAGAAGAAGGTGTCCACGGTCATGTCTAGCGCATCGGTCATCTCGAGCACGTAGAGCGCATGACGGGCGATGGGGCCCAGGTCGCGGCGGGCCAACACCCATTGCTGCATCTCGTTGAAGCGCTCGACCGCCGGTGTGGCGTCGCTGTACTCCAGGGGCAGCGGCTCGATGATCTCGATGGGCGTGTCGGAGAGGGGTTCGACGATCTGCGGGAGCATCTTGAAAACTCCCGGATCGGTGCCCATGCGGAGGCCGTCGCTGCTGCGGGCCATGTAGGCCAGCTTCAGCGCGTACTGCTGACCGGTCACCTCCTCGACCATCGGCGTCGGCGGTGGGGGCGGTGGCGGCTCAGCCTTCTTGCGTTTCAGGAACGACATGCGCGCGGACCTTGCTTCGAAGCGACGCGGATTCTAGCAGCCGCCCGTCGAGCGGCCCGACCGAGGCCCATCTGCATCAGCCGCCCAGCTGGCGCAGCTCCCCCTCGAGCACGCGCAGTCGAGTCCGCTCCCGGTCGACGACCTCCGCCGGCGCCTTGCTGGTGAAATCGCTGTTGGCGAGCAGGGCCCTGAGGCGAGTAAGGGACTGCTCGATGCGTTCTTTCTCATGCTGACGTTGCTGCGTCACCGCGCCAGCCGCCTCGTCGGATCGCAGCCACGCTGGACCAAACGGGGTCGCCATGGCGCCATCCGCAGGAGGGGTCATGGAACCAGTCGCGTGGATGGTGAAGGGCTGCACGCGCGCCAGCGCTTCGACGTATCGCCTCGCCCGTTCCGCGCGATCGCCGTCCTCGGACCCTTCGGCCAGGAGTTCGAGCGGCACTTGCTGCCCGGCCGCCAAGCCGGACTCCAGGCGGGCGTTACGGATGGACCGAATGAGCTCCGCAAGGGCGCTGAACTCGGCTTCCGCGTCCGGGTTGCGCGCGCCCGGTTCGGGCCAGTGCGCGGTCATCAGCAGCTGGTCGTCTCCCGTCACGACACCATCGGTGGCGTGCAACGACTCCCAGATCGCCTCCGTGATGAACGGCATGATAGGGTGCAGTAGTCGCAGCATGTCCGCCAGCGTGCCGGCCGCGCGCCGCCAGACACGCGTCCGATCGCCGGCCGTCGCTCCCTCGCGGCGCAGCTCGACCTTCGCCATTTCGAGGAACCAGTCACAGAAGTCGTTCCACGCGAAGTCGTAGGTGGCGGCCACGTAGGCGCCCAGGTCCAGGCCATCGAGCGCCGCGGTCGCGCGCTCGATCGTCGCTGCGCGCCGCGAGTCGATCCAGCGTTCGGCCAGGGACGCCTCGCCCGAGG
>VBJP01000135.1:7068-12397 GCA_005880165.1 Chloroflexota bacterium
GGGTAGAAGCGAGCCATGTCGGGCGTCGCGTCCGGCCAGCCAAGCGTGCTGAACGGCCATAGCGCGCTGCTGAACCAGGTATCGAAGATATCGCTCTCCTGCGTCAGGTCGGCGGTCGGACGGCCGCACTCGGAGCAGCCATCCGGACCCTCGGCCGCGTCGCTCACCGTGATGTGCCCGTCCGGGCAGTACCACGCCGGAATCCGGTGTCCCCACCACAGCTGACGTCCCACCGCCCAGTCGTGGATGTTCTCCATCCAGTGGGCGTACACCTTCTCGAAACGGTCGGGGACGATCCGCGTGCGTCGATCGCGCACGGATGCCAGGGCACGCTCGGCAAGCGGCTTGACATTGACGAACCACTGGACGCTCAGGCGCGGCTCGACCACCGTGTCGCAGCGCTGGCAGTGGCCGACCACCATCTGGTGCGGCTCCTCCGACTCCAGGTCCCCCATCTCGCGCAGCCGCTCCACGATCGTGCGCCGCGCGGCATAGCGGTCGAGGCCGACGAACTCGCCGCCGTTGTCGTTGATGCGAGCCTCGTCATCCAGGATGGAGATGGCCGGCAGATCGTGCCGCTTCCCGAGCTCGTAGTCGTCGGGATCATGGCCGGGGGTGATCTTCACGGCACCCGTGCCGAAATCGCGGTCCACCATCTCGTCCGACACGATCGGGAGGCGGCGACCCAGGAACGGGAGGATCGCCTGGCGCCCAACCAGGGCCCGGTATCGCTTGTCCTTGGGATGCACGGCCACCGCCACGTCGCCGAGCAGCGTCTCAGGCCGGGTGGTGGCGATCCGAATCCACGCCTCGGGGTCGGGCGTGCCGTCCTCGCGAGCGAGGTGGTAGCGGATCGTCCAGAGGTTGCCCACCTCCTCCCGATGGACGTATTCGAGGTCGCTCAGCGTCGTCTGGCAGCGCGGGCACCAGTTGATGAGCGCCTCCCCGCGATAGGCGAGGCCGGCGTCCCAGAGGCGCTTGAACGCGGTCCGCACCGCGCGAGCACTGACCTCGTCCATGGTGAATCGCTCGCGGGTCCAGTCGACGCTGACGCCCAAGCGTCGGTGCTGCCCACCGATGTAGTCGCGCGTCTCCTCCATGAAGCGCCACATCCGCTCCAGGTAGCGCTCCCGGCCCAGCGACTGCCGGGTCTCGCCTTCCGCGGCGATGATCTGGTCAAGCACGAACTGGGCGGCGATCGAGGCGTGGTCCACGCCGGGCAGCCAGAGCGTGTGGTCGCCGCGCATGCGGTGGTAGCGGACCAGCGTGTCTTGCACCGTGGACCCCAGGGCATGGCCGATGTGCAGCGCGCCGGTCACGTTGGGCGGCGGCTGGATGACCACGAAGCGTTGGGAGCCTGGTGAGGGCTCCTGGCCAGGCGTGAAGGCACCGCTCTCCAACCAGCGCTGGTAGATCCCCGGCTCGACGGCAGCGGCGTCGTAGCGCGGGGCAAGCTCGCGGTTCGTCGTCGCCATCGTCATGGCTGAGCTCCTCTCTTCGACATCTTGGTTCCAGGACACCAAAAACCCGCTCGCCGAAGGACGAGCGGGTGCCTCGTGGTACCACCTTCGTTCGGCGCTGAACGCCAGCGCCCTCGTTTCCCGCGGTATCGGGCGGACCCGGCCGGCTCGCGTGCGACCTTCTCCCTCTCGTGTCCGGGTGAGCTCTCAGCCCTTTCGGCCTACCCTCTCTTTGAGACCGATGGAGGGGTACTCCTCACGGTCGTCGCCGTGCTCGGAGTCTAGCACAGCGTGCGGTCGAAACCCTCCCCAGGAGACCGCTGCGGCGGCGGTCAGCGGCCCTAGCGGCCGCGCTGGACGACGACCCGCAGCGACCCATCCGGCTGGCGCTCGATCTGCGCGCCGCCGTGCTCGATCTGCTCGATCGCCGCGACGAGGTCGAACTCCGGGTCGTGGGTGGCGCGATAGACGAACTCGCCGGTGGGACCGAGTGAGAGCGATATGCCGTGAACGCCGTCGACGCGCTCGAGCGCCTGCTTGAACGAGGTGATGGCACCGAAGCTGCCGAGGCCGTGCACGATGATGGCCGTCGCCACCTCGCCACCGGCACCCGGCGCGACCACCGTCGCGGTCGCCGCTTCGCCGCTGGTCTCCCCGCCGAACTTGGCGTCAAGCTCTGCAAGGCGGGCTCTCAGCGGGTCGCTCGGTGCCTCGCCCTCGGAGACCGGTGCTGCCTCGGAAGTGCCAGTCTCGGCCGATGGTGCGGCGGACTCATCGAGGGATTCCTCTGCCTCCGACCCATTCCGGTCGATGCCGAGAGCGGTCAGACGCGCGTCATGGGTATCGGGCACGATCGTCGACGACCCTTCCGCCGCGGGCTCTTCGGTCGCGGGCTCTTCGGTCGCGGGCTCCCCGGTCGCGGGCTCTTCGGCGGCCTGGTCGGTGGCCGCCGCTTCCTCCGAAGACGCCTCCGCGTCGTGGACGGCTGTCTGTGTGCCTGTGGCCTCGCCGGTCGCCTCAGTCGCTTCGGCGCTCGTCTCGGTCACCGTCGGCTCGGCTGGCTGCTCCTGGGGGCTCGCGTCTGAGGTGCCTGCGGCGGTCGCGGTGCTGTGGTCCGACGCCTCTCCGGCTTTAGCGGAGGCCGCATCCGCCTGCTGTGGCGGGACACTGGCCGGGAGGGCGGACACGATCGAGGGTGGCCGTGGCATGCGCTTGGCGGCGGTGCCGAAGGCAGCCGGGTCGTTGATGTCGTGAAGCTGGGCGAAGAACGTGGTGAGCTGGCGCTCGTATTCCTGGATGCGGGCGTAGAGGCTCTCGATCTCGGTCCCACTTCGCTGCTCGTGATCGCTGAGCTGTTGTGTGAGCAGCTGCCGGCGGGTCTCGCGCCGCCGCTCCCCTTCCGCGGTGATGCGCTCCGTCTCGGCATTCACCCAGTCCCCGATGGCCGAGATGTCGCCTTCGGATCGCTCGCGAAGCTGTTCGGCCTGCTCGGCCGCCCTGGTGCGCAGGGTCTCCACCGATTCGTCGACGGACTGGCGCAGCGTCGAGACGCTCGACTCGCGCTCCCGCTCCGCCACTTCGCGCATCGCGGTGATGAGGCTGACCAGGAGGGTGTTGTCCACATCGGCGGTTGGCTCCTCGGGCGACTCCGGCTCGTGCGATGCCTGTGCCGCAGCGCCTGCTTGCGCCGTGAGCGGTGTTGGGAGAGGAGCGGCCTCGGCCTGATCGCCGGCTTCCATCGGTGTCGCGTCGGAGGTCGCGGTCGGCTCAGATGCCTCAGCGCCGCTCTCGGCTGCCGTCGTTGCGTCAGAGTCGTCGTCGTGCGACCACGGAAGCCGGATGCCGGACTTGCGCGGGGTCGGGGTCATGGGTACTCGCCCCTCCTGGATGCTGCCTGTTGGCGATGCGCACCATCCTACCCCGATGGCCGGGCTGCTCCCGAGGCGACGGAAGTACTCCCCCTGCGACCCGCGGTGGTACCCCACCGATGACTACCATCTGCCTCGTGATCCAGCTGCTGTCGGCCCTCGGCATCGACCCCGCCTGGCGGGGTCCGGCCACCATCCTGCTCATCGCCATCGTGGCATTCGTGACCTGGTATGCCCTCCGCTTTGGCGCCCGCCAGCTCGCAGGCCGCGTCCTGGCACGGCAACCCCCGGATGAGGAGGCCGTCCTGCCCCAGGTCGAGCTAGAGCGCCGGGTGCGCACGCTGGAACGAACCGCGGTGCGGACCGGGGGCGTGGTGATCGTCGTCGTGGCCGTCCTGATGGCGCTCTCGTCCGGCTTCGAGGTCGACATCGGTCCGGCCGTCGCGGGACTGGGGATCGTGGGCATCGCGGTTGGCTTCGGTGCCCAGACGCTGATCCGTGACTGGCTGGCCGGGATCTTCGTGGTGCTCGAAAACCAGTACAACCAGGGCGACGTGGTCCGCATCGCCGGGGTTTCCGGGGTGGTCGAGGACTTCAGCCTGCGCCGGACGATGCTGCGCGACCTCGACGGCACGGTGCATTCGGTCCCGAACGGCCAGATCACCGTCGCCAGCAACCTGACGCGAGTGTGGGCCAGGGTCAACGTCGACATCCCGGTCGCCTACGACACCGACCTCGATCTCGCGACCCGGCTCATCAACGACGTCGGGGCCCAGCTTCACGCCGATCCGGAATGGGCAACGCGCCTGCTCGAGGCGCCGAGCGTGGTTCGGATCGGGCACTTCGGCGATACCGGCGTCTCGCTCAAGGTCCTTGGTCAGGTCCCCGCTGCACAGCAGTGGGCCGTGGCCGGTGAGCTGCGCAAGCGGATCCTGGCGGCGTTCGCGGAGCGCGGTATCAGGATTCCCACCGCGCCGCGGATGATGGTGCCTGCCGCCGGTGCGACACCGGTGGCAGCCGACCTGGAGGCCTCAGGCTCGGCGCCCGCGCCAGAACCGAAGGACCCGACCGCTCCGGCCGGCCCCCCGCGAGGAGCGGGCTAGGCGGATTCCTCCTCCGCCTCGATCCGGCGGTCCTTCGCCCGGCGCCGCGGTTCCGCATCCTCGTTCTCGGTGAGCAGCATGGGTGGCTGACCGCGCTCGATCGTCTCCGAGGTGATGACGACCTTCTTCACATCGGTTCGCTCCGGAATGTCGTACATCACCTCGAGGAGCGCCTCCTCGACGATCGTGCGCAGGGCGCGGGCCCCGGTCTTGCGCTCGATCGCCAGGCCCGCTGTTGCGTCAAGGGCATCGGGCGTGAAGACGAGCTCCACCTTGTCGAGGGAGAGGAACTTCCCGAACTGTCGAGTGACCGCGTTCTTGGGCTCGGTCAGGACGCGGACCAGGTCGTCCTTGGCGAGGGCCGCCAGGCCGACGACCACCGGCAGGCGGCCAACGAACTCGGGGATCAGGCCGTAGTGGAGGAGGTCCTCCGGCATCAGCTTGTCCATCAGGCGTCGCCGCTCCTCGCGCGTCTGCTGCGCCTGTGACCCAAAGCCGATCCCCCGCTTCCCCACCCGCTCCTCGACCAGCCGCTCGAGCCCCTCGAACGCGCCGCCGCAGATGAAGAGGATGTTCGTGGTGTCGATCTGGATAAAGTCCTGGTGCGGGTGCTTGCGGCCGCCCTGGGGAGGCACATTGGCGATCGTGCCTTCCAGGATCTTGAGGAGTGCCTGTTGGACGCCCTCACCGGAGACGTCGCGGGTGATCGAGGGGTTGTCCGTCTTGCGCGCGATCTTGTCGATCTCGTCGATGTAGATGATGCCGCGCTGGGCCCGCTGGACATCGAAGTCAGCGGCCTGGATGAGCCGCAGCAGGATGTTTTCGACGTCCTCGCCGACGTATCCCGCCTCGGTCAGGCTAGTGGCGTCCGCGATGCAGAACGGAACGTCCAGGATCT
>VBJP01000147.1 GCA_005880165.1 Chloroflexota bacterium
CGCGCCCGCCGCGAGCCCGAGCGTCGCCATCCCCGATGCGGAGGGGGGCCGCCTGGCACGCGGCGAACATCAGGATCCGCACGCCGTCCTGGGCGTGCATCCGACACCGGGCGGATCGGTCGTCCGCGCCTACCATCCGGAGGCCGTCTCGGTGATGCTGGTGCGCCGTGGCGGCTCGGCGGTGCCGATGACCCCGGCTGGCCACGGGATCTGGGCGGCCGTCCTCCCCGGCAGCGAGCCGCCTCGCGCCTACCGGCTGCGGTTCACGTTCCCAGACGGTGGCACATGGGAGCGCGACGATCCGTATCGGTTCGGCGCCACCGTCGGGGAGCTGGATCTGCACCTGATCGGCGAGGGGAGCCACGAGCGGCTGTACGACGTGCTGGGGGCACACCGGGTGACCATCGACGGCACGCCGGGGGTGGCGTTCGCCGTCTGGGCGCCGAACGCGCGCAGCGTCCGCGTGGTTGGCGACTTCAGCCGTTGGGATGGCCGCCTGTTCCCGATGCGCAGCCTGGGCGGCTCAGGCGTCTGGGAGCTGTTCGTGCCCGGCGTGGCGGAGGGCGAGCTCTACAAGTTCGAGGTGCTGGGCCGTGACGGTTCGCTGCGTCTGAAGGCGGATCCCCTGTCGTTTGCCATGCAGGTGCGCCCGGAGACCGCGGCGCGCGTGTGGGAGACGGGCGACTTCGCGTGGAGCGACGACGCCTGGATGGCCGAACGCGCGGGCCACGACGCGTACTCGTCCCCGATGGCCATCTACGAGGTGCACCTGGGATCGTGGCGCCGGAATGCGGACGGCACCTGGCTCGGCTACCGAGAGGCCGGGGAGCTGCTGGTTGCGCACTGCCGGCGCTTTGGATTCACCCACGTCGAGTTCCTGCCGCTGGCCGAGCATCCGTTCGACGGCTCGTGGGGCTATCAGGTGACGGGCTATTACGCCCCGACCGCTCGATTCGGGACGCCGACCGACTTCGCGGCGATGGTCGACCTGCTGCACGGGGCGGGGATCGGGGTGATCCTCGACTGGGTCCCCGCGCACTTCCCGGCAGACGATTTCGCGCTGCGTCGCTTCGACGGGACCGCCCTCTATGAGCACCCCGATCCGAAGCGTGGACGGCACCCCGACTGGGGGACCCTGATCTTCGACTACGGCCGGCCCGAGGTGCGCAACTTCCTGGTGGCCAATGCCCTCTTCTGGCTCGACCGCTACCACGTCGACGGGCTGCGGGTCGACGCCGTCGCCTCGATGCTGTATCTCGACTATTCCCGCAAGAAGGGCGAGTGGACGCCGAACCAGTTCGGCGGGAACGAGAACCTGGAGGCTATCGCCTTCCTGCGAGAGGTGAACGAACGCGCCTACCGGCTCTTCCCCGGCGCCATCACCATCGCCGAGGAGTCGACCGCCTTCCCCGGGGTCTCGCGGCCCACCTACCTGGGCGGGCTGGGCTTCGGCTTCAAGTGGGACATGGGCTGGATGCACGACACGCTCGACTACTTCCGGCACGACCCGATTCACCGCCGCTATCACCACGATCGGCTCACCTTCCGCGGCCTCTACCTGCACACCGAGCACTACGTGCTGCCGCTCTCCCACGACGAGGTGGTGCACGGCAAGGGATCGCTGTTCGGCAAGATGCCAGGTGACGAGTGGCGCCGCTTCGCGAACCTCCGCAGCCTCCTCGCCAACCAGTACACCCAGCCGGGTCGCAAGCTGCTCTTCATGGGCACCGAGCTCGCACAGGCGTCGGAGTGGAGCCATGACGCGACCCTTCCCTGGGAGACGGCGAATGAGCCGATGCGCGCAGCCTTCCTCCGCTATCTGGAGGATCTCGGGGCGCTGTATCGGGCCACCCCGGCGCTCTGGGCAGCCGACGAGGAGGCCGAGACCTTCGCCTGGATCGACGCGGGTGACATCGAGGGGTCGGTCGTCTCGTACCTCCGCCGCTCAGGCGATGAGGTACTGGCCGTGATCCAGAACCTCACCCCCGTGCCCCGCTTGACCTATCGGCTCGGGCTGCCGCGCGCCGGGCAATGGACGGAGGTCCTCAACAGCGACTCGTCGCACTACGGCGGCTCCAATGTCGGCAATCTCGGAGGCATCACCGCCCAGGCGGTTCCGCACCATGGGCAGCCCGCATCCGCGGTGCTGGCCCTGCCTCCGCTCGGGACCATCGTGCTGCGCGCCGAGGGCTGAACCCGCGCCTGAGCCAACAAGGACCGCCGCGGGTCAGGGTCGACGCATCGCCTTCGCAAGCTCGGCGACGAACGGAAGGTTCGCCAGCCCCTCGATCGGCACGGGGAGCGCAAGCGACCAGTTGGCGCGCTGGTGGGGACCCGTGCCGGGGATGTTCGGCCGTTCGGTGACCCGCAGCGCGTCCTCGAGCGTGGCGCTCACCAGGCAGGCGGGGGATGCCGCGAGGGCGCGGTAGGCGGCGAGGATCGCCTCCTCCGTCGAGGCGCTCGTCGGCACGCCGGCGAGGCGAGCCACGCGATCCCGCCACCACGTGAGCTGTCGCGCATCGGCGCCGATGCCCGCCGCGCGCTGATCGTCCAGGTCACGCCCGCTCCAGGCTCCGGCGATGGTTGGCAGGTCATGATTGGTGATCGCGGCGAACACGCGACGCGGGTAGGCCCGAGGAGGCCGTCGCTCGAAGGTCGCGAGTCGCGTCGAGAGGACGCCGCGCGCGGCGAGGCGGTGGCGAACGCCGCGCTCGACCGTGCCCAGGTCCTCGCCGATGACGATGGCCCCGGCGCGGATGCTCTCGATGGTGAGGGTCGCCAGCAGTTCGTCGAACGGGTAGCGGACGTAGGCGCCCTGCTCGGGCGAATGACCCGAGGGGATCCACCACTGGCGAAAGAGCCCCAGGACGTGGTCGATGCGCAGGCCGCCGGCATGCCGGAGAGCGGCTCGGAGCGTTTCGACGAACGGCTGCAGTCGCCGCCGGCGCAGGCGCTGCGGGACGAATGGCGGCAGGCCCCAGTCCTGGCCCCCGAGGTTGAAGGGATCGGGTGGCGCTCCGATCGACACGCCGTCCGCGAGCACCTCTTGCCAGTCCCACGCGTCGAAGCCGCCGGGGTCGAAGCCGACCGGAAGATCGGCGATGATCCGCGGACCGGCGGCCGCGGCGGCCCCCAGCTGTTCGTCGGCGAGCCACTGCACCCAGCTGTGGAAGTCGATCCGCTCGCCGTGCCCGTCGGCATAGCGCGCCACGGACGGTGATCTTGGGTGTCGGTACGGCTCGGGCCAGGTCCGCCAATCCGTCCCGTGTTCCTCGCTGAGCGCGGCGAAGGTCGCCCATCCTCGGAGCGCGCCGCCACCTGTCGCGGTGAACTGCCGGACCCGCTCCCCGACCTCGCCGGCCAGCGCGCGACCTGAGTCCCAGATCGCCTCCAGCGCCGCGCGCTTGAGTGCGACTGCGGCGCGCCGGTCGATCCGCCGCCGGCGGTTGAGCCGCCGCGCCTCAGGCGCCAGGGGTGCGATCGCAGCCGCCACCGAAATGGCTCCGGGCACCGCCTCGATCTCCAGGTGCAGCGGATCTCGGAAGCGGCGCGTGCTGGCGAAGTAGGGGCTCTCCTCCGGCTCGAGACCGGGATTCGGAGCGCCCATGGGACTGACGATCAGGGCGCCCGCCCCCACCGACCGAGACCAGGCGCCAAGAGCGCGGAGGTCGCCCAGGTCTCCGACTCCCCAGCTCCTTCGAGACCGTGCCGCGTAGAGCTGAACCGCCCATGCCCACTCGCGGTACCCCGCCGGTAGCGCGCAGCGGGGCGGCGCAACGATCAACAGCTGCTCGGCGCGATCCGATCTCAGGAGGTGGTACCCGAACGGCACGTCGCGCGGAATGCGGCTGACGGTTCCGCAGCTGGTGCCGTCCTCGAGGACCAGCTCCCGGCGGCCAGGGAGCGGGCCGCCGAGGCGGCCGAGGACGATCGGATCCGGGTCCCGGCGCCTCCCGCCCGGAGGCACGCGGAGGGCGTCACGCAGTGCAGCGCGGGTCCCGGCGTTGATCGTGCGGTCGGCCCCGAAGGCGTCGGTCCACGGCGAAAGGATCGGCGAGCGCGCGTCGGAGGCAGGCACGTTCCCGGGCGGCCTGCTGCGAGCCATCGACCGCCACGCCCTAGAGGGGCTGCTGCCGGAGGAGAAGGAATGATCGCGGCTCGGTCCGGCAGACGCTCCCGCCGCGCAGGGCAGATGGGTCACGGTGAGGCGGGATGGAGGCCGAGGTGGTGTCGATCAGCAGCTCCCAGGTATGTCCATGGTCGGATGGGAGGCGGAATTCGATGGTCACCTCGTCGGCGTTGAGGATCAGCAGCAGGGTGTCATCGACGATTGGCCTGCCGTGCTCGTCCGGCTCGCTGATGGCGCTTCCCGCGAGGCGCAGCCCCAGGGTACGGACGCCCTCCGCTCCCCACTCCTCGTCGCTCATCTCGCTGCCGGACGGCCCGTACCAGGTCAGATCCTTGATCGTGGATCCCCGGATGCGGCGGCCCTGGAGGAATCGGCGGCGGTGCAGCACCGGGTGTGCGCGGAAGATGCCGACCAGCTGAGCGGTGAAGTCGATGAGCGCGCGCTGATCATCGGTCAGGTTCCAGTCGAACCAGCTGAGCTCGCTGTCCTGGCCGTAGGCGTTGTTATTGCCGCATTGGGTGCGACCCAGCTCGTCGCCGCCCAGCAGCATCGGCACGCCTTGGCTCAGCACGAGCGTGGCCAGGACGTTGCGGACCTGGCGCTGCCGCGCCTCGCGGATCGCCGGGTCATCGGTCTCGCCTTCGACGCCGAAGTTCATGCTTGCGTTGTCGTCCGTGCCGTCGCGGTTGCGCTCGCCGTTGGCCTCGTTGTGCTTCTCCTCGTAGCTCACCAGGTCGCGCAGCGTGAACCCGTCGTGGGCGGTCACGAAGTTGATGGAGGCATGCGGCTGGCGTCCGTCATCGGCGTACAGGTCGGAAGATCCGCTCAGCCGGTAGGCCAGCTCGGCCGCTTGGCCGCCCTCGCCCTTCCAGAAGCGGCGCACGCTGTCCCGGTAGCGCGCGTTCCACTCGCTCCAGCCCACCGGGAAGTTGCCGACCTGGTAGCCGCCTTCGCCGAGATCCCAGGGCTCGGCGATGAGCTTCACCTGGCTGATCACTGGGTCCTGGCCGATGATGTCGAAGAAGCTGCCGAGCCGATCGACGTCGTGCAGCTCGCGCGCCAGGGCCGAGGCGAGGTCGAAGCGGAACCCGTCGACATGCATCTCGGTGACCCAGTAGCGCAGGCTGTCCATGATCAGCTGCAGCACCCGGGGCTGGGTCGCGTCGAGCGTGTTCCCTGTGCCGGTGTAGTCCA
>VBJP01000148.1 GCA_005880165.1 Chloroflexota bacterium
AGTGGCGCTGGATGTACCAGGCCGCCAGCAGCGCCACCACCGTCTGCCAGACGAGCTTGAAGCGCCCTCGCATGCCGATGCCGGTCTGGGCATTCACGTAGTCGTCGATGGCTCCCAGGATCCCGACCCCGACCAGGGTGAGCATCGGGGTCAGCGTGCTCACGTCCTCGATGCGCATGGCCATCGCCAGGAACATGACCACGACCACCAGGAGCATGCCGCCCATCGTCGGCGTGCCGGCCTTGCTGACATGGCCGGCCGGACCTTCCACGCGAATCCGCTTCCCGAATCCGAGCCGTTGCAGGAGGCCGATGTAGACCGGGCCGAGCGCCACGACGCCCCCGAAGGCCAGAACCAGGGCAAGCAGGATGCCCATCAGCATCCCCCGCCTCCCCCACCGACCGCGCTGGGCGCCGAGGCAATCGCTTCGACCAGCCGATCGAGCTCGACGCCGCGCGAGCCCTTGACGAGGAGCAGGTCCCCGACGCGGGGGGCAAGCTCGCGTTCCAGGACCAGCGCCGCCTGGTCGGCGTCGTCCGCGGTCAGCACCTTCCCGAGGCCGGCGCCGGTGGCTCCTTCCGCCATCCATCGCGCGCGCGGGCCAACCGCCACGAGCGCGTCGAGGTGCGCGGCCGCGGCAGCCCCGATCTCTCGATGCAGGCGCTCCTCATCCGGCCCCAGCTCGAGCATGTCGCCGAGCACCGCGAGCCGGCGACGACCGGCGGCGACCGGCGTCTCGGCGATGAACTCCAAGGCGGCACGGACGCTCACCGGCGACGCGTTGTACGTATCGTCGACCAGCGTCGCCCCGCTCGCCGCCTCGAGAATCGTCATGCGGTGCGACGCCCGGCTGCCGGCGGCCAGCGCGGTCGCCACCTCATCGAGCGGCAGGCCGAAGCGCTGGGCCACGCCGGCCGCCGCGAGCGCGTGCGGCACCAGGTGACGGCCGGGCGTTCCGCTGCGCAGGCGCCGCTCACCCCACGGAGCCGTCAGCGTGAACTCGGTGCCCTGCACGCCGCGGCTGGCGACGTCGCTGGCTCGTACGTCCGCATCGGAGGCCAGGCCAAAGGTGCAGACTTCGGCGGCCGTGACGCCGCGCATGGCAGCCACGCGTGGATCGTCGGCGTTCAGCACGGCGAGTCCGCTCGGGGGGAGGGCCGCAGGCAGCTCTGACTTGGCCTGGGCAATACGCTCGATGCTGCCGGCACGCTCGAGGTGGGTCGGATGCACGGCCAGCACCACGCCGACCTCCGGCCGGGCGATCTCCGCCAGCCGCGCAATCTCACCGACCGTGTACATGCTCATCTCAAGGACGGCCACCTCGTGACTCGCGGCCAGGCTGAGCAGCGTCATGGGCAGGCCGGACTCCGAGTTCAGGTTCCCCTCGTTGCGAAGGACGCGAAAGCCGCGCGAGAGCACGTCCGCGACCGTCTCCTTGGCCATCGTCTTGCCGGTTGACCCGGTGATCCCCACCACCCGCGCTGGAAACCGCGATCGCCACCATGCGGCCAGGTCCTGGAGCGCGGTGAGCGGGTCGGCCACCTGGACGAGGAAGCCGCTGGTCTCCGGTGGGAGCGGCACCGGTCGCGCCACCAGGGCCCCCGCCGCTCCGGCGCGGAGGGCAGCAGGGACGAAGGTGTGGCCATCCTGCCGCTCGCCCTGCAGCGCGACGAAGAGGGAGCCCGGGGCGATCCTCCGTGAGTCGACGCTGGCACCCGCGAAGCCCGGAACGGCGGTCGGGGTGAGGAGATGGCCGTTGGTGACGGCCAGCAGGTCCTCGATGCGGATCGTCGGAGGCACGCGACACCCTGCGGAAATACGCGGGCGAGTCTACTCGGATCACCGCGAGGCCACCGGAGCCGTTCGGCGGTCGGGTGGGATGGCGAGGTAGTCCAGGATCTGGGGGGCCAGCAGGTGGAAGACGACTTCCGGACGCTGGCTCATGACGTAGCGGCCCCACGTCGCCGGACGGTGCAGGAGGATCAGGGTGACCAGCTGGGGCCGGCTCGCCGGATAAACCCCGATGAACGACGAGTCGATCCAGCCGGCGATGTATCGGTTGCGCGTCACCACCTTGCCGCTCGCGTCGCGAACCTTCACCGGACCGGCGATCTCGGCGGTCCCGGTCTTGCCGGCGATGGAGTAGCCGGGGACCTGGGCACCCTTCGCGATCCCGCCGTCAATCGCGCCAAGCAGCAGCTTCATCACGGCCGCGGACGTCTCCGGGCGCATGACCCGCTCGCCAGTGGGGAGCCGGGTTGGGTGGAAGGTGCCGGATCCATCGGTCCAGCCGGCGATGACGTGCGGCGTCACCATGGTTCCCCCGTTGGCGATCGCCGCGTACCCGGCGACGAGCTGGACGGCCGTGACGGTGAGCCCCTGGCCGAAGGCGTTCTGGGCGGTGGTCAGGTCGCCGGACGCATTCCGGCTCCGCGGATTCCAGACCGTTCCCCCCACCTCGCCCGTGATGTCGATCCCCGTCGGCTGTCCGAAGCCGAAGCGACGGAACGCCTGGTAGAGCCGCTCTCCGCCGAGTTTGAGGCCGATCTTGGCGGCGCCATTGTTGTTCGAGAGCTGGAGCACCTGCTGCGGGGTGATCGCCCCGTGGCCCCACGGATGGTCGAAGCGGTCCGCATTCTGGATGCGGACCCCCGCAATCCGCAGGTTGTTGTGGTCCACGACCTTGGTCCTGGTGGTGATGGCGCCGGCGTCGAGCGCCGCGGCGATGGTGAACGCTTTCATCACGGATCCGGGCTCGTAGGGTCGCGCGACCGCCGGGTTGTCGTAGAGCGAGGGATTCGCGGACGCATATCGATTGGCGTCGTAGCTCGGGAAGGTCGCCATAGCCAGGATCGCGCCGGTATGGACGTCCATCACGATCCCGGTCGCCCCGCGCGCATGGTTGCGCGTGAAGGTGTCGTACATCTGGGACTCAAGGATGTGCTGAACCGCCGAGTCGATGGTCAGCCTCAGGTCCGAGCCGTTGACCGCCTGCTGGGAGAGCTGCACCGAATCGGCGATCTGCCGGCCGGCGATGTCCTCCTCGGCGACGACATGGACTGGCGAGCCGGCAAGGAGGGCGTTCCGCGCCCCCTCGACGCCGTAGTGACCCGTGCCATCTAGGTTGACGTACCCGATCAGCTGGGCGGCGAGCGTTGAGCCGGGCGCCACTCCGGCCGTGGGGTAGACCCGTCGCGTCTCAGGCAGGAGGCCGATTCCGGGCAGCTCCAGTGCCGCGATGGTGTCCGAGATGACCGGCTCGACGCGCCGCTGCAGCCAGACCCAGGCCTTTCCGCCGGAAAGCCTCGCGACCAGCTGGTCCTTGGGGATATGCAGCAGGCTGGCGAGGATGGTCGCCTCCTCCTGCGCGTCGCGTACCTCGGGTGGGGTGGCGTACACGGAAAAGACCTGGACCGAGGTCGCCAGCAGCTGGCCGCGCGCGTCGCGGATCACGCCGCGCTCGGCGGGGATCTCCTGGTTCTGGGCCAGCTGCTGCGCGGCCATCGCCGCAAGCCGGTCGTGCTCGAGGACGTGCCACCAGGCGAGCCGCCCGCCAATCGCCGCGGCGATCAGCGAGAGAAAGAGCAGCAGGACGAGTGCGCGGGCGCGACTGTCGGTCCTGGCAAGCATGCGCGTCTCCTGGCAGCCTCCCGCGCGGGGAGCTCGGTTAGTGAGCTGGTTCTGACGATGGCCTGGTGGTGGGCGCCGCACCCGCGCGGCGCGCGAATGAGACGGCCGATGCTTCGAGTGGGCGAAGCTTCAGCTGATTCGTTGCCTGGCCCATGATGGACATTGGCGCCTGCGCCAAGCCGATCTGGAGCACGAGCTGCTGTTGCTCGGCGCGCACCGAGGCGATCTGGGCGTTCAGGTCGTCGATCTCGTAGCCAACCGCGGCGACGTGGCTCGACTGCGACAGGTAGAAGAACGCCAGCCCCGCTGAGGCGGCGATGGTTGCCAGCAGCCCGGCGAAACTCGCCTGCCGCTGTCGGCGTCCCGCTCCGGCATGCCCGGCGCGCGAGCGCTGCGGCGCGCGGATGGACCGCGGCCGTGATCGCCGACCGAGAAAGCCGAAACCCGTCGCGGGACGGGCGCCGATGACCGCCATTTGGTCAGGCGGCCGAAGGTCGCCCGCGCAGCCGGACGCCCCAGGAGGTCGGCGCTTCGAAGTCGAGGCCGTCCTCGATCTCGAATGCGATCGGCTCCTTGAGCCAAGCGGGCTCCTGGCTGGCGATGCGCGCCTGCCGGTCCCGAAGCTCGCGCTGCCGAGCGCTATAGGTGCGACGCCGGCTCGACTGGTGACGTGGTCGTCCTCTGCTCATCGGTGCCCTCCGTGTGCCTATGCCTATGCGATGGGTCAGGCGCTCGCGACGGCGAGCTTTTCGGCGCCACGCAGCCTGGCGCTGCGGGCGCGGCGGTTCCGCGCGACTTCCGACGGGCCTGGGGTGATGACACCCTTGGTGAGCTGGCGCAGCTGCGCGCGGTGGCCGCAGGTGCAGACCGGCGGCATCGGATCCTCGATGCAATCGCGGCTCTCGCGCGCGAAGAAGCGCTTGACGATGCGGTCTTCGCCGGAGTGGTAGCTGATGACCGCCATGCGACCCTCGGGCCGCAATGCGGCCAGTCCCCCGGCGAGCGCCGAACCGAGCACCTCCAGCTCACGGTTCACAGCGATGCGGAGGGCCTGGAAGGTGCGCGTGGCCGGGTGGATGCGCCCCTGGTCGGCGCGCCCGCGCCGTCCGACGGCGGCTGCCACGACCGCAGCCAGGTCGGCGGAGGTCATGAGCCGCCCTTCCTGACGCGCCGCCAGGATCGCCTTCGCGACGCGGCCTGCATGGCGTTCTTCACCAAATGTCGAGAGGATTCCGGCGAGTTCTCGTTCCGAGGTGCGATCGATGAGCTCAAGGGCCGAAACACCAGCTTCTTCATCGAATCTCATGTCCGGCGCCGACTGGCTGGCGAAGCTGAAGCCCCGCTGCGGGTCGGCAAGCTGGTAGCTGGAGAGGCCCAGGTCGAAGAGGAGCCCATCGAGGGGGAGAAAGCCGGCATCGGTCGCGACGTCGAGGATTGACGCGAAGTTGGCCTGGCGAAGCTCGACCCGGTCACCGAACCGCGCGAGATGGCGTTCCGCCTCCGCGATGGCCGCCCGGTCGGCATCGATACCGAGCAGACGGCCATCCGGAGACGTGGCCTCCAGAATCCGGTCGGCGTGCCCACCGCCTCCGACCGTGCAGTCAGCCACGGAGCTGCCAGCCCTGAGCGCGAGGAGGGCGAGAACCTCCTCGACGAGGACCGGCAGGTGCCCTTCTCCCATGGACC
>VBJP01000153.1 GCA_005880165.1 Chloroflexota bacterium
CTGGATGGCGAGGGCGGCGCGCACCGCCCGCTCGGGATCGTCCTCGCGGCAGATGGGGGCGCCGAAGAAGGCGAATACCCCGTCGCCGAGCAGATCGGCGACGGTGCCATCCTGAGCTTCCACGGCATCGCTGACGACGGCCAGGTACCGGTTGAGCATCCCCAGCGTCTCCTCCGGCGAGTGGTCGGCGGCCAGCGCCGTAAACCCGCGGACGTCAGCGAATAGCGTGGTCACGTCCCGACGGTCGCCGCCCAGGGAGACACCGAACGGGTTGTGAAGGACTTCACTTGCCACGCTCTCGCTGACATATCGGCCCAACAAGTCCTCGAGCCGGTCCTGCAGCGCCTTAGTCCGCAGCAGCGAGCGAACACGCGCGGAGAGCTCGTGCTCGTCGAACGGCTTCGACAGGAAGTCGTTGGCTCCTGCCTCGAGGCCTAGGACGCGGTCATCGGTCCGATTCAGCGCCGTCAGGAGCAGGATGGGCAGGCCAGCATGCTCGGGCTGCGAGCGAAGCTGCTGGCACACGCCGATGCCGTCCAGCCGCGGCATCATGACGTCCAGGCACACAAGATCAGGCTGGTGCTCGCCGACCGCCTCGAGTGCGGCCACGCCGTCCGAGGCCTCCACCACGTCATACCCCTGGTGCCTGAGCAGCTTGCCGAGCAGCGCGATGTTCGCGGGTTCGTCGTCGACAGCGAGGATCAGTGGCCGCTCGCGTCTCACGCCAGGAAGCCCTCGACGGTTCTGGTGAACGTCGCGAAATCGATGGGCTTGCTCATGTACCCGTCAAACCCCCCGGAGAGGGCCCGCTCGCGATCCCCAACCATCGCGTCCGCGGTGAACGCGATCACGCGCAATCGCGCGTCGCCTTCCTCCGCCCGGATGCGGCGCAAGGCTTGCCAGCCGTCCATGTCCGGTAGGCCCAGGTCCAGAAGCACGAGGTCGGGGGCTCGATCCCGAGCCATGGCGATGCCTGAGGCCGCGGTGTCGCTCGTCAGCACCTCGTGCCCCGCGGCGCGCAGCAGCTTCTCCGCCAGGGCCAGGTTCGCTGGCGTGTCCTCGATCAACAGGATGGTGGCCACTACGAGGCCGCCACTGGCTCAGCGCCATGCTCCTCAAGCGCCCGCAGGAGCGGGCCAATGCGCACGGGCTTGTTCACATGAGCGTCAGCCAGATCCGGCAACTCGGCCGCGTCGACGACTGAGATGACGATGACCGGGATTCCGCTGGTCGCTCTATCGGCCTTGAGCTCGCGCAGGATGTCACGACCGTCGTGCTCGGGCATCAATACGTCGAGCAGGATGGCCGCTGGTTGGAGCTGTCGGGCCTCGACCACCGCGGTGGAGGGACTCGCGGCGGCCACCACGCGATACCCGTGCTCGGCGAGCATCTTCTGAAGCAGCGGCGCCACCGACGGATCGTCGTCCACGCTGAGAAGCAGCCGCTCGCCATCGCGCGCGACCGCCGGCTCTATGCCGTGTGCCGCCTCATCGGTCACCGCAACGCGGGCTTCGACCGGCAATCGCAGGCGGAAAACGCTCCCCTTTCCTGGCTCGCTCTCCACGGTGATCTCGCCGCCCATGACCCGAGCAAGGCGGCGGCTGATGGCGAGGCCCAGACCAATTCCGGCCGAGGATCCGCTCGCCTGGCGAAACTCCTCGAAGATCGCCTCTTGGTCCTCCGGCGCGATCCCCGGGCCGGTGTCCCTGACAGCGACGTGTAGCTCGGCGTCCTTGCCCCCACTCGTTTCGACATCTACCTCCCCGTGCTGGGTGAATTTGAGCGCGTTGCCGACAAGGTTGACCAAGACCTGGCGCACGCGTTGACGATCGAGGACGACCTCGGAGGGAGCTCCGGCATCGTGCCACGCAAAGTGGATTCCCTTCTGCGCGGCCAGCGACCGATGCTGCGCAACCACCGCCTCGACGAGCTCGCGCGGGTCGAACACTTCGGTCTCGACCGTGAGCTTGCCCGCCTCGATCTTGGAGAGGTCGAGGATCTCGTTGATCAGCCCCAGCAGGTCGCGCCCGCCCTTCTGGACCCACCCGAGCGATGCGGTCTGGTCCTCGTTGAGCGGCCCATCCACGCCGGCGAGCAGGGCGTCCGTAAAGCCCAAGATGGCGTTCATCGGTGTCCGCAGCTCATGGCTTACGCTCGCCAGGAAGCGCGACTTGGCCTCGCTCGCGCGCGCAAGCGAGGCGTTCGTGACGCTGAGCTCCTCCGCCAGCGCGCGCTCGTCGTCGAAGACCTTGGCAAGCCGCCCCGTGGTCCCGTTCAGGTCTCGGGCCAGCGCCCCCAGCTCGTCGCGGTTGGGCACGTGCACGCGTTGCGTGAAATCGCCAGCGGTGATGCCCGCCAGGGCGCGCTCCATCTTCCGGATGGGAAGGATGAAGGACCACGAGAGTACGAAGCCAAGCGTCAGGGCCACAAGCACGCTCACGGCGGAGAAGGCGAGCACCAGACCGATGAGCAGCGTGCGATCCCCATCGAAGGCTGCCTGCGCCTGCGCCATCTGCTGTTCGGCGGTGGCCACAAATGGCTTCAGCGCGTTCTCCAGGACGTGCGATTGCAGGTGCTCCTGGGAGATGTGCAGCTGCTGAGCCTCTGCGTAATCGCCGGCGTTGTACGCGGCCAGCACGCGAGCGCTTGCCTGGTCGAAGGTGTCGTCCGCCGCCGCGAGCTTCTGGAAGAAGGCGGCATCCGCAGGATCCGCCTGTTCCATTTGCCTGAGCACGATGCGGAACTGCTGCTTGGCGGTGGTGACGTCAGCGTTGTAGTCCTTGGTGGCGTTGTGCGTCAGGAGCGCCATCGCCCGATAGTGGCTCTGAGCGGTGACCAGGTAGAGCATCTGCTGCGCACGGCTTGCCTTGGTCTGCAGCCGGTCCAGCTCCCCGACGCGATCGCTCATGCGCCCGATCACCGCCAGACTCAGGATCGCCATACCAACCAGAAGCACAGCCCCGATCAGGAAACCGAACAGGAGCTTGCGGTGGACACTGAGAGGGATGCGCGCCACGGCATCGACCACCGGGCGCAGCCACCGCGTGAGGCGGGGCAGCTGAGGCTCGGCGGGAGGGGGCGTTGTGCCCGGATGTTCATTTCGCGTCATCCGTTCGTCGGCGGCCTTCCCGGCCTGGCCCCGTTCGCGATCGCGATGCAATCGAGGAGAGGAAGGTAGCACGCGCCTAAAGTGCCCCTCCCGACCTCCTGAGCCGCTTCCGGCGAGGGGAGTGAGCCAGACGGGTCAAGAGACCCGCCCGGCTCGGGCTGGATGCCTGGTTGCCTAGTTCGTGGGCGCGAAGTGGTGGTCGAGCGCCCAGTTCGCCACGTGGGTCCCCAACGCGGCGGCGACCATGTCCGCGGTCCGGAAATGAATGCCGGACCAGACCCTGGCGTCGATGCAGTCTTGCTGCATGACGGCGACACTGTCGTAGTGGCGCAGGCCCGTGGATGGAGAGGTGATGTACAGGTCGAGTTGCCCATCCAGACGGGAGACGGCCGTCGTGACGACACCGACCGCCTCACACAGGCCACTCGGCCAGTCCGGATAAGGCGGCGTCGTCAGCAGCGGCTCCCATCCGGGAACTCCGGTCGTCGCCGGGTTGCCGTCGGTGTCAGCCTCGCGGATGGCCGTGATCGGCCGCCACCAGTGATATTTGAGCTTCCCGTTCCAAGCGGATCCCGCACCGTCCGCAAGGCTGGTCTCAACACCCGCGAAGAAACGGGCGCTGTCGCTGATGTCCCATCCAGTGCTGCTGACGCGGCGCATTGCAAGGTCGCGGAGCGCCGCCTGCATCGGTCCAAAGGCGATGTCGGAGAAGAAGCGTGCGGTCTCCGTCTGGGCGTCGCTTCGGACCAGGCTGCCGCTTGCGCCGTAGTCGCGAACCTCCTCGAACTCGTCGACATACAGGTCGGAGCTGATTGCCGGTGGCGGACCCGGGTCGAACTGGTTGAGGGAAGCGATCACTAGAGGGTCGACCTGTCCCAGCCACGGGTCGAAGAATGGCACGAAGCCCGGCGGAGTTGGCCGCCATACGCCGGGTGGTGTGGGGTCCGGCGGGGTGTACGTCATCGGCGCAAAACGCCCATCGTTGGCGCGCAGTGCAATGATCCAATCTCCCGCACGCTCGCCATACCTGATGCCCTGCTCCTTTGGGACGCCATCGGGAATCT
>VBJP01000154.1 GCA_005880165.1 Chloroflexota bacterium
GCTGGTAGGCGCCGGTGGCTCCCGCGCGACCGCTGACACCGTCGGTCCCCTTGGGGTCAAGGCGCGAGACGGTGGGACAGATCGAAGTACCGCTGTTCACCGACGCATATCGCGCCGCCTCGCGTGCGGCGTTGGTGACCTGCTGCTGATAAAAGACCCCAACTCCAAGGATGACAATCCCAAGGAGCAAGCTCAGGAAGAGCGGAAGGATGAGAGCGAGTTCGACCATCGTCTGGCCCCGCAACGAAGGCGCCCGACGCACCAGCATCACGCGCACCCGCTGTAGTAGCAGGCGACGGTGAAGGTTCGCGTGCGCTGGAGGTAGATGTCCCCGATCGTCAGGCTCGACCCGAACGGAAGGGTCAGGTTCTGGAGATTGAACAGAGTTGTGAACTGGTAGCAACTCCTGACCTCGACGTACGGCAGCGCTCCCGATCCCTGGACGTTGGTGGTATCCCAACCGCTCGCGAGGTCAGGGCATTGCGCCGGAGGCGACGGCGAATCGGCCGTGCCGTTGCAGAAGGGGTCGGGTCCGAACGCGGCGCCCATCGCGTCGTGTACGCAGACGGCCGTGGGCGGCATCGAGCACGGATTGTCCACGGTGGTGCCCGAGAGAGGCGGCGGCGACGATGGGCCCAGGAATACGCGGTTCGGCAGGACCTGTGCCTCCTGGCAGAGCGAGTAAAGAGCGACCTCGTGCAGCCGCTCGTAGTCGGATGCCGTCAGCCCACTGGGCTTGTTTCGCATGATTTGCACGTACTCTTGGGCAGCCGCCTCAGCCGCGTTTCGAGTCGCGGCCTCCATGGTTATTCCGGCCGCGAACACACGCCCAAAGTCGGCGATACCCATGAGTAGGATGAGCAGCATCGGGAGCACCAGCACGAATTCGACGAGCGACTGGCCGCGCGGAGATGAACGGATCCAGCCCGCCTTCTTAAGCCGATAGTGATGGCGGCTGGGTGGGCCACCCAGCGTTCTTGTGTCTCGCATGCCGGCAACCAGCCCCCTGGAGTGCAGGCCACCCGGGCTCGGATGGCGGGCACAATCCGCTCTTGCGGAGGGGAACCGTAGTACTAGGGAGGTCCTGCTACTACTGTTTCAAGGAGGGAATCGTTGACCCCCTGCACCGATTTGGGAAGATTCGGCAGTGCAGTGAGGAAGAGTGCGGTAGCCCAACCGTACTGGTACGACCTTGCAACCCACCTTGCGAGCGCAAGCGCCGATGATGCGCGAATGCACCGGCGACCCCCGGCTAGACTTCGACTAAATGACCCTTGGGACGACCGAGCAGGTCCTCGTTTTGCCTCGCGACCAGGTGCCGGGCGGTTGCGATTTCACCGGGATTCGCGGCGCAGATCCGACCGCGCTCGAGGCCCTCATGCAGGCGGTTCGCGAGGGTGGCAGCTACCTGCCGCGCCCGACGGCCGAGGTGGATCCGGGCCACAAGCAGCTGATTCCGTACGTGGTCGTTCGACAGGGTTCGCTCCTCTTCCTCATGGAGCGCTCCGCGGCCGGCGGCGATCCGCGCCTGCACGGCAAGGCCAGCATCGGCGTGGGCGGGCACCTCAACCCGGTTGACCACGGCGAGGACCCGCTGATGGACGGCCTGCGCCGGGAGTGGTCGGAGGAGCTGGTCGCCGATTTCGAGCCGCACTTCCGGCTGGTTGGCTTCCTGAACGACGAGTCGAATCCGGTGGGTGCGGTCCATCTTGGCGTCGTCTTCACCGTCGAGGCCGATGGCCGACCCGTCACGGTTCGTGAGCACGAGAAGCTCACCGGCCGCTTTGCCCCTTCGGCGGAGATCCTCGCCCTGGGAGACCGGCTCGAGACCTGGTCACAGCTCACGCTGGCGGCCCTCCTCCCGGAGCCGATGGCGCTGCCCGCGCGCTAGGTCGGATCGCCCAACGGGGCTGCCGGAAGCTCCCGCGTATACTCGCGCCATCATGGCCCTGCGGAGGGTGGCCCCACTCATCGCCCTCGTCCTGGGCACGCTTCTGGCGGTCGGTCATGCCCAGGCCGCGGATCCCACTGGCGTGGGCCGCATCCGTCTCACCGGCGTCATCGACCAGGTGAATGCGGCCTACATCGAAGAGGCGCTCAAGTCGGCGGCCGATACGAACCAGGCCGCCGTGATCATCCAGATCAACTCGCCCGGTGGCGACCTGGCCAGCATGGACCGCATGCTCCAGGCGATCCTCGCCAGCCGTGTACCGGTCCTCACATGGGTCGCGCCCGAAGGCGCCGGAGCGGGATCGGCCGCGACCTTCATCACCCTGGCAGGTGACGTGGCGGCCATGGCTCCCTCGACCAGCATCGGCGCTGCGGCCGTGGTCGGCTCCGGTGGTGAGGACCTGCCGACCACAGAGGCGACCAAGGTCACGAACTTCTACGCCTCCAAGATCAGGCAGCTGGCCTCCACCCATGATCGCAACGCGGACTGGGCCGAGAGTGCGGTGCGCAAGGCCGCCAGCCTGGGGGCCTCCGAGGCGGTCGCCATGAAGCCGCCGGTGGTCGACATCCTGGCGAGCACCGTGACCGAGCTCTTGGCGGCAGTCGACAAGGGGACCCGCGCGGATGGCTTCGCGTACAAGCACGATGGCCAGCCACTCCCTAAGCTCTCGGGCCTCGCGATCAGCGACATCAGCATGAACCCCGGCCAGGGCCTGCTCCACCTGCTCTCTGATCCCAACTTGGCCTTCATTCTGTTCACCATCGGGTTCTACGGCATCCTGGCCGAGCTGTTCCACCCGAACTACGTCTCGGGCACGCTCGGCGCCATTGCGATCGTGCTGGCCTTCATCGGCTCCAACAGCCTGCCGCTCAACCTGGGCGGGCTGATCCTCATCATCATCGGCATCGGCCTGTTCGTGCTCGATCTCCACCTGCCCAGCCACGGCCTCCTGACGCTGGGCGGCGTGGTCTGCTTCATCCTGGGCGCCTCCGCCCTGTGGACCGGCGTGGCGCCCGGCCAGGAGTCGATTCGGGTCCAGGTGAGCCCGATCCTCATCGGTCTCATCCTGGTCCTCACCCTCATCTACTTCTATGGGCTGATCAGGGCGCTGATGCGCATGCGCCAGCAACGGCCAATTCCAGTGCCGATCAGGGGCCTGGTGGGCTCGAACGCCGTAGCCCAGACACTCATCGCGCCGACGGGCATCGCCTATGCTGCGGGCGAGGCCTGGTCGGCTCGCAGTCAGGGGGAGCCAATCTCACCAGGAACGCAACTTCGCGTCCTGCAGGTCAAGGGACTGGAGCTCCTCGTCGAGCCGACGGGTGCCACCGGACCGCCCGCCAATGAGGGAGACACGAATGTTCGATAACCCGGTGACGCTGGCGATCCTGGTGATCGTCCTGCTGGTCATCCTGTTCCTGATCGCCAACACCGTCCACATCGTGCGGCAGTACGAGCGGCTGGTGGTGTTCACCTTTGGCCGGGTGACGAACGGCGCGGCGGGGCCGGGGATCATCCTCCTCGTCCCGATCGTGCAGCAGACCGTGAAGGTCGACCTGCGCGAGTTCTATATCGAGATTCCGCAGCAGACCTGCATCACCAAGGACAACGCGCCCATCAGCATCGACTTCCTGGTCTATTCCAAGGTCTTTGATCCGGAAGAGTCGGTCACCGCGGTGACCAGCTTCTCCGGCGCCAGCCAGGCGCTGGCGGCGACCACGCTGCGAGCGGTGATCGGCGACATCCCGCTCGACGATGTGCTCGCCAAGCGCGAGGAGATCAACAACACGCTGCGCGCCAAGCTCGACGAGGTGACGCATCGCTGGGGCGTGAAGATCACCAACGTCGAGATCCGCGAGATCGTGCCGCCCCGCGAGATCCAGGAGGCGATGAACCGCCAGATGAGCGCCGAGCGGGGACGCCGCGCGGTCATCACCGAGTCCGAGGGCACCCGCCAGGCCACCATCAACGTTGCGGAGGGCGACAAGCAGAGCGCCATCCTGCGTGCCGAGGGCAACCGCCAGAGCCAGATCCTCCAGGCCGAGGGATACGCCAACGCGCTCAAGACGATCTTTGGCGCGGCCCAGGGGATCGACCAGAAGACGATGGCGCTCCAGTACCTCGACGCGATCAAGGTGCTCGGCGCCGGCGAGTCGACGAAGTGGGTCATCCCCATGGAGCTGGCGGAGCTGACGCGGCCGATCACGGACGCGATGCGCACCACGCGCGTGACGCCCGAGGGTCCCGGGGCTCCGTCCGCGCCGGCAGCGGGCAAGGGTTAGGGGGCGCTGACTCGGCTTCGGTCCCGGGGATCCTGGTCACGTGATGTCCCGCTATCGGGTCTGTGGTCCGGATTGGGGGCACCCCACGCCTCATTCCACGCCCGCAATCCCGGTGGCGGTCGTCGTGCTTGGCAGAGCCCTGGGTCAGGACCGATAGCGTGGCGCCAAGTGACCGCACGGCGTCCGGCCATGCCCGGCGCAACGCGCTGATGGCATGGCTGGGGCGTGCGCTGGCCGCACTGACGGCGGGCTACGTCGCCTTCCTGACCGTCGAAGGCTCGCGGCGCCTGATGCGCCCGCCACGGCGTGCGTTTCTGCCGTTCGTGGAGGGCGACGCGCTCACGCCAGCCGACCTGGGGCTGCCGTACGAAGAGGTCCGCTTCACGACCGATGACGGCGTGACCCTCTCCGGCTGGCTCGTTGCGGCCCGGCACGAGACTCGATCCGCGGTCATCCTGATGCACGGCTTCAGCTGGAACCGGCTGGGGGAGCTCTCCGCCTTCGTTCCCTGGCTGCGCGAGCATTACCACGTCCTGCAGTTCGACTTCCGCGGGCACGGGACGAGCGGCGACGCGGATATCACCCTGGGAACCGCCGAGCGCCACGACGTCGCAGCCGCGGTGCGCCTGCTCGAGAGTCGCGGGATGGGACCCATCGCGCTGATGGGGATGAGCATGGGCGCGGCGATCGCCATCCTGGCCGCGCCGGACCTGCCGGTGGCCGCCGTGGTGGCGGATGCACCCTATGCGGACCTGCACCACCCGATCGCCAACCGCATGCGCGAGTGGCACTACCCGCTCGCCTGGCTCGGGTCGCGGCTCATCGTGATGGCGGCCAGCGTCAGGGCGCGAACGCGGCTGCTGTCGCCGATCGATCGCGTCGCCGACATCGCCCCGCGCGGACTCCTGATCATTGCCCCGCGGGAGGATCGGCTCATCGATCACAGCCAGGCGCTGCGGCTGTACGCCGCGGCCCGAGAGCCCAAGGAGCTGTACGTCGTCCCGGGAGCGGGCCATCCGGAGGCGCATGCCTTTGGTGGCGCCGACTACGA
>VBJP01000144.1 GCA_005880165.1 Chloroflexota bacterium
GACGGCCGGATCACCGACGACACGCGCATTCGCGCCAGCCTGCCCACCGTCCGCTATCTGCTGGAGCGCGGTGCCAGCGTGATTCTGGCCAGCCACCTCGGCCGTCCCAAGGGCAAGGTCAACGATGCCCTCCGGCTCAAGCCCGTCGCGGATCGGCTGTCGCAGCTGCTGGGACGCTCGGTGCGCATGACCGGCGACGCGCTCGGTCCCGGCGTGCACGACGCGATCGGCAAGCTCCGTCCCGGCGAGCTGATCCTGCTCGAGAACCTCCGCTTCCACGGGGACGAGGAAGCGAACGATCCCAAGTTCGCCAAGTCGTTGGCTGACTTGGCGGACCTGTACGTCGACGACGCATTCGGCTCCGCCCATCGCGCGCATGCCTCGACCGAGGGGATCACCCATTACCTTCCGAGCGTCGCCGGCCTTCTCCTCGAGCGCGAGGTGGAGTCCCTCTCCCGCCTCCTCCTGAAGCCGCCCCGGCCGTTCCACACCGTCATCGGCGGCGCCAAGATCTCCGGCAAGCTCGAGGTGCTCGACGCGCTGCTGGCACGCTGCCAGGCGATCCTCGTCGGGGGCGGTATGGCGAACACCTTCCTGGCGGCGAGAGGCCTGCCGCTCGGCAAGAGCCTGGTCGAGACCGAGCAGCTCGACAACGCGCGACGGATCGTGGCCGAGGCCCGTCGCAAACGCGTGCGGCTCATGCTGCCCACCGATGTGGTGGCTGCCGCTCAGGTCCACTACCGCGCGCAGCGCCAGGTCGTGGCCCTCGATGAGGTGCCCAAGGACTGGGTGGTGGTGGACATCGGTCCTCAGACGGTCGCTGCCTACACGGAGCACCTGGGCAAGGCGAGGACCATCTTCTGGAATGGACCGATGGGCATCTTCGAGATCGAGCCGTTCGCCGAAGGCACCAACGCCATGGCCCGATTCCTCGCCGAGCGCAGCGCGGCCGGCGTGATCACCATCGTGGGCGGTGGGGACAGCGTTGCCGCCGTCGAGCGGCTCGGCCTGACCGACCGCATGACGCACGTCTCGACCGGCGGCGGGGCATCGCTCGAGTTCGTGGAAGGCAAGACGCTGCCCGGCGTGACCGCCCTGAACGACCGCGAGGACTAGGCGGCTGTGACGACGCTCATCGAGGAGGTCGCAGCGCGGGAGGTCCTCGACTCACGCGGCAACCCCACCGTCGAGGTCGAGGTCTTCCTGGACGGTGGCGCGGTCGGATCGGCGATCGTACCATCCGGTGCCTCGACCGGTGCTCACGAGGCCGTGGAGCTGCGCGACGGCGACGCGGCGCGCTACGCCGGCAAGGGCGTGCTCAACGCCGTCCGCAACGTCAACCAGACGATCCGGCCCGAGCTGATCGGCAGCGATGCGGTCGACCAGGTGAGCGTCGACCGGATGCTGATCGACCTGGACGGGACGCCGAACAAGGGCAAGCTGGGGGCCAACGCGCTGCTTGGCGTGTCAATGGCCGTGGCGCATGCCGCCGCAGACGCGGTCGAGCTGCCGCTCTATCGCTACCTGGGCGGGGCGGGCGCGCGGCGGCTCCCGCTCCCGCTGGTCAATATCCTGAACGGCGGCAAGCACGCCCTAGATTCGACGGACTTCCAGGAATTCATGATTGCGCCGCTCGGCGCGCCCTCCTTCCGGGAAGCGCTCCGCTGGGCTGCGGAGATCTTCCACGCGCTGGGCGCCCTGCTTCACGAGCGCGGGTTCGTCACCACCGTCGGCGACGAAGGCGGCTACGCGCCCAGCCTCGCCAGCAACGAGGCCGCCATCGAGCTCGTGCTGGAGGCGATCACCCGCGCCGGCTACGCACCCGGCGAGCAAGTCGCCATCGCCCTCGACCCAGCCACGACCGAGCTCTTCGCGGAGGATCGATACGCGCTCGGCAAGGAGGACCGCGTGCTGACCACCGACCAGCTCGTCGACTTCTGGGCCGATTGGGTCGAGCGCTATCCGATCGTCAGCCTGGAGGACGGGCTGGCGGAAGACGACTGGGCAGGCTGGCGGTCGCTCACGGCCCGGCTCGGCGATCGCGTGCAGCTGGTAGGGGACGATCTGCTCGTCACCAACACGCAGCGCCTGGGGCGCGCCATCCGGGAACGCGCCGCGAACGCGATCCTCATCAAGCTCAACCAGATCGGCACGGTGACCGAGACGATCGAGGCCATCGAGATGGCCGCCGGCGCCGGTTGGCGGAGCGTGATCAGCCATCGGTCCGGCGAAACGGAGGACACCACCATCGCCGACCTGGCGGTGGCGCTCAACACGGGTCAGATCAAGACAGGCTCCATCAGCCGCTCCGAGCGGATCGCCAAGTACAACCGCCTGCTGCGGATCGAGGAAGAGCTCGGCGAGGCTGCCGAGTACGCGGGGCGGACTGCCTTCCAGGCGTTGGCTGACGACTGACCGATGGATCGGGAGTTGTTGAGGGAGCACGAGGCCCGGAATCGCGACTTCTGGAATGGGCAGTCAGACGAATACCAGCAGGAGCACGGCGCTCAGCTCGCGGTCCGCGGCGCCGCCTGGGGGATCTGGCAGATTCCGGAGGATGAGGTCCAGGCCCTCGGCTCAGTGACCGGGCGTGACGTGATCGAGCTCGGCTGCGGCGCCGCACAGTGGTCGATCGCACTGGCTCGGCGCGGCGCGCGGCCGGTGGGCGTCGACCTGTCGGAGACTCAGCTGGCGCACGCGCGACGGCTGATGACCGAGGCCGGGGTCGAGTTCCCCCTGATCCACGCCAGCGCCGAGGCCATCCTGCCGGACGCCGGCTTCGACGTGGCCTTCTGCGACCACGGCGCCTTCACCTTCGCCGATCCGTACCGGACCGTCCCGGAGGCCGCTCGGCTGCTGCGCGGCGGTGGGTTGCTCGCGTTCAACATGACCACGCCCCTGGTCGAGCTCTGCTGGCCGCCCGAGGCGGACGAGGTGACAGAGCGCCTCTCGATCGACTACTTCGGCCTCCACGAGGTCCCGACCGGCGGGACCGACCACGTCGAGTTCAACCTGCCGTACGGAGAGTGGATTCGGCTCTTTCGATCCAACGGCTTCGCGGTCGAGGATCTCATCGAGCTGAGACCGCCACCGGATGCCGTGAGCAGCTATCGGACACCGGTTGCACGCGACTGGGCGCGGCGCTGGCCAATGGAGCACATCTGGAAGGCGCGACGCCTGCCCAGATAAGGCGACTAGCCTTCCTCGCTCTCCTCGGTCTTGGCCCGGCGCTTGGCGGCGCTCGCCTCGCGTGAGGCACGCGTGACGGCGACCTTCGCCTTGCCGGCCGCGGTGCGCGGCCGGTCCGCGGCCTTGCCGGCGGCGGCCTTGCTCGCCTTCGCCGCGGCCACGCGCTTGCGCTGCGCGGTCTTGGAGGCGGTCGTCTTGCGCTTGGGTCCCGCGTCGGCTGCCTCGAACAGGTGCGCGGCATTGACCTTGGCCATCAGCCGGCTCTTGCGGCGTGCCGCGTTGTTGCGATGGATGATGCCCTTCTCGGCCGCCTTGTCGAGGGCGGTGATTGCAGAGCTCACCGCCTCTGCGGCATCGCCCTCGTCGCGGCCGAGCGCGATGTTCGAGGCGTGCTGCACGAGGGTCTTGGCCGCGCTCCGCGTGCGGCGGTTCACCGCCCGGCGGCGCAGCGCCTGGCGGACCCGCTTCAGGGCCTGCGGCGTGCGTGCGCCCTTCCAGATTCGAGCCTTACGTGCCACGAGTTCTCTATCGGTCCTCTCGAGGAAGGTGGGGGACAGACACAGCGCCGCCTGAGGCGGCGCTTCGGCGGCGGAGTATAGCACCGCAGCAGGGCTCTGCCCAATCGGGATCAGGACCTTTCGCCGCTCGACAGCGCGCATCGGCTCGGTCACAATCCTGCAACGTTCCTCGACTCCCGAGCGTCGACTGAGGAGCGTCGAAGGTCGGATCTCTTCGCCCCCCGTCGTGCCCGCAGGAACCCATTGAGCTCAATCGCAAGCGCCCGCAGCCCAACGCGCACCGTCGACCTCGCCGGAGTGCGATCGTTCCTGCTCGGGTTCTCGAGCACGCTCATCCTCGCCGTGCTCGTGGCCGTCGGCGCGGCGTTGGCCATCGGGATGGCCAACGAGGGGCGCGTTCTCCCGGGCGTACGAGTGGGCGGCGTCCCGGTCGGCGGCCTGGAGCGTAGCGCCGCAGAGGCCAGGCTTCGCGCGGCGCTGCCCGCACTTCCCGACGCCACAGCCACCCTGAGCGTGGGAGGCGACGCCACGCCGGTGCGGCTCACCGATCTGGGGCGCTCGTATGACCCGGCGGCCATGGCCGATGCAGCCTTCGCCGCTGGCCGCGCCGAGAACCCCGCGCTTCTGGTTCTTGTGCGCCTGCGGGATGCGTTGAGCGGGACGCAGCTGCCGCTCATCGTGCGCGAGTACGACCCTGCGCAGCTCGACTGGCTCGCGCTCAACGTGGTCCTCGCCCACAGTCGGGAGCCGATCGATGCCGCAATCAAGCGCGGAGCGGCCGGCACATTCACCGTGGTCGCTGCAAGGGTCGGCAGCCATCTCGATGCGAGCCAGGTTCGCCAGGCGATCAGCACCGCGCTCGCCGCCAGCCCCGGGCGGGACATTCAGGTCGAGATTCCGTTCACGTCGCGCGCTCCACGAATCACCACCGAGATGGCGCAGACGGCTGCGGCGACCGCGCGGGCGATGAGCGGCACGCCGATCCGCTTCATCGAGGGCAAGGATCGCTTCACCTTCAGCTCCGCCCAGCTGGCTGCGTTGATGACCATCGGCTTCGACGCGAGCGGTAGCTACCGAGCCACAGTGAATCCCCTGGCCGTACATGGCGCGATTGCCGCGCTGGCCAAGCACGTCGATCGCAGGGCGGTCGATGCGAGCTACCGCTGGGGCGCGCGATACGAGGTCGTGCCATCGGTCACCGGCCGCAAGCTGAACCAGCCCGCCACGGTGACCATGCTCCTCACGACGCTCCAGGCCCGCGCGGACGGCACCGGCTCCGCGGCCAACCTCAAGCTTCCGGTCAGCGTGACGCAACCCCACTTCACGACCGCGTCCGCGCAGGCCACGGTGGGCAACATCGTCCGCATCGGGACCTGGACGACCTACTACTTCCCGGGCGTGTCGAACGGATTCGGCGCGAACATCACGATCCCGGCGCAGGCCCTGGACGGCAAGGTGATCGCCCCGGGCGCCACCTTCGACTTCTGGCGAGACATCGGTCCCGTGACCGTCGAGCG
>VBJP01000145.1 GCA_005880165.1 Chloroflexota bacterium
CGAGCCAGGAAGCCATGTTCGCGCTTCCGGGCGCGCTTCTTGGGCTGGTACGTCTGCTTTGCCATCAGTCCGTGCTCGATCCCACTACGGTCAGCGGTTCTTTGCCCAGGCCCCTCAGACACACGAACGGCTGGCGGATGCCAGCCTCACGCGATGGACTCGTGGCCCGGTTTCGCTGCGGCGGATTCTACCGGCGGCCCGCGAAAGCCGTCAAACCTCGCCGTATGGCAGTGGGTCTGGCTCCCCATTGTCTGGTCCGAAAGGCGGCTGCTACACTACCGCGACCCCCAGGGCCGGATGCCGCTTCGAAGGCTCCCCGCGCGCCCGGGAGGAGTACGATTTCGGACCCCTCTACCCGTGGCGCAGGCGGACTGGAGTTTGTTCATTGATGGATGCGAAGCAGGTTTGGCGCGCTGTCCTCGGTGAGCTCCAGGTAAGTCTCTCCCCCGCCAACTTCGAGACCTGGCTCAAGGACACCGCCCTCGTCGAGATCGACGAAAACCGCTTCCGCATCGCCGTTCCGAATGGTTTCGCCCGCGACTGGCTCGACAATCGCTATCGCCCGCTCATCTCCCAGACCCTGACCCGGGTGGTCGGCGGATCGGTCCAGGTCGAGTTCGTGGTCGCCGATGCACCGGGTCCCCTCCCGGTCCAGAACGGCGACCTGGAGCTGCCGCTGCCTCCGGTCTCCGCCGGCGGCAACTCGGTGAACCTGAACAGCCGCTACGGCTTCAGCAACTTCATCGTCGGCTCCGCCAACCGCCTGGCTCACGCCGCCGCGCTATCCGTGGCCGAGCGGCCCGGACACGCCTACAACCCGCTCTTCCTGTACGGCGGCGTCGGCCTCGGCAAAACGCACCTGATGCACGCCATCGGCAACGCGGTGGCCTCCAAGTTCCCCCGCAAGCGGATCCTGTACGCGACGAGCGAGAAATTCACCAACGACTTCATCAACTCGATTCGGGAACAGAAGATGGAGGACTTCCGGAACCGATACCGACGCATCGACGTGCTGCTGATCGACGACATCCAGTTCATCGCCGAGCGCGAGCGGACCCAGGAGGAGTTCTTCCACACATTCAACGCGATCCACGAGGCTGGCAAGCAGATCGTCCTCAGCTCGGACCGACCGCCCAAGGCGATCACCACCCTCGAGGAGCGTCTCCGTTCGCGCTTCGAGTGGGGATTGATCGCCGATCTCACCCCGCCCGACCTGGAGACGCGCATCGCCATCCTCCGCTCCAAGGCAGAGGACCAGATCGGCCTGATTCCGTCGGATGTCATGGAGTTCATCGCGCGCAAGGTGGTGAGCAACGTGCGTGAGCTGGAGGGCGCCCTCAATCGGGTGATTGCCTATGCCTCGATGTCCGGGATGCCGATCAACATCGAGCTCGCATCGGCGGTCCTCAGCAACGTCATGTACAACCCCAAGAAGCGGTCGATCACGCCCCAGCGCATCGTGCGCGCGGTCGCCGACTACTACGGGGTGAACCTCGACCAGCTGCGTTCCTCGAAGCGCGACCGGGCGATCGTGGTGCCGCGGCAGATCGCGATGTACCTGATCCGCGAGGAGACCGACATCTCACTGCTGCGGATCGGCGCTGAGCTCGGCGGACGCGATCATTCGACCGTCCTTCACGCCTGCGACAAGATCGCCCGCGAGCTCAGCGAGAACGACGAGATGCGACGCGAGATCAATGCCGTCCGGGAGATGATCTACTCCGAGTGATGGCTGAAAGGCGATGCCAGCGTGGATAACCGGCCCGTTCCTGTGGATATCCCCGGTGAGTTGTGGAGAAGAGGCTGCCTGCCTCCAGGCCCCGCCGACCTGGTCAACACGCAATGCCCTGGCGAGGCATCGTTGGGCACATCGGCTCCTCCGTCCGTCGACACCCCCGCGGTGCCAAAACGAGCGTGAATCTGTGACTCGTCCACATGATCCACACGCCTACGAGGGACCACGACGGGTATTCTTCCTCTATTCATTCCTGATACGTAGTTAGGGGTCTCCGCTCGCCATGTTGCGGACTCGTGAGGGTGAGGTCGTGATGAACATCTCGGTGATGCAGGAGAACCTCGCGCGCGGGCTCCAGACGGTGAGCCGAGCGGTGAGCAGCCGGGCCACGCTTCCGGTTCTCGCCAACGTGCTCCTCAAGACGCAGGACGCTGGCCTCAAGCTAACTGCCACCAACCTGGAGATTGGCATCAGCTCCTGGGTCCCGGGCAAGGTCGAGGGCGAGGGCGAGATTACCGTCCCTGCCAAGCTGATCACCGACTTGGTGGCGTCGCTGCCCAACCAGCGCATCGACCTGGAGCTGTCCGTCAAGGACCGCACCCTCAAGCTGACCTGTGGTGGCAGCCGGGCCTCGATCAAGGGGATCGAGGCTGACGAGTTTCCGGTAGTAGCGGTCATCGGCGAGGCACCGACCACCGCGATTCCGTCGCGCGCCCTCCGCGAGGCATTGACCGAGGTCGTGTTCGCTGCCGCCTCGGACGAGAGCCGGCCCATCCTGACCGGCGTCCTCACGCGCTTCGCCGGGGAGACGGTGACGCTGGCTGCGGCCGATAACTACCGCATCGCGGTTCGCACGCTGGCGGTCGCTCGTCCCGTCGCCGCTGAGCTGACGATCGTGGTGCCGGCGCGGTCCTACGCCGAGCTGGTCAGGATCCTTCCCGACAGCGATGACCCCATCGAGGTGACGGTCACTCCCAACCGCAGCCAGGCGCTCTTCCACGTGGAGGGCACCGACCTGGTCAGCCGTCTCATCGAGGGCCAGTTCCCGAACTACGAGCCAGTTGTGCCCAAGCGCGATGCCTGGACCGCGCGAGCGGTGGTTGACCGCGAGACCTTCCTGGCCGGCACGCGCCGCGCCAGCATCTTCGCGCGCGACAGCGCCAACATCGTCAAGGTCGAGGTAGGCGGCGACGGATCCGACGGGGCGGGGATCGCCATCACCGCGCATGCCGCCGACGTTGGCGATAACGCGGATTCGCTGGAGGCGGCCGTCGAAGGCAGCCCCACGACCATCGCCTTCAACGCCCGTTATCTCATCGACGTGCTCGCCAACCTGGGATCGGACGAAGCGGCGCTCGAGCTCTCCGGTCCGCTGGCACCTGGGGTCATCCGCGGGGTTGGCAAGGATGACTACGTGCACGTCATCATGCCGGTCCGCACCGCCAGCTAGACCGATGTCGCCGCCGCCGGCATCTCGCCGGCGCGGCCGCGCCTGACGCATGCGCCTCGTCCGCCTTGCCCTGGAGAGCTTTCGCAGCTATCACGCGGCAGAGTTGGAGCCGGACCCGGGGCTGACCATCGTGGCTGGCCCAAATGGCGCGGGGAAAACGAACCTGGGAGCGACATTCGCCCGGATCAGTCTCGAGCTGGTCGACGAGCGCGGGTCCGAGGTACACATCGAGGCGCTGATTCCCGGCGTTGACGCGCCGCGAGAGGTGCGCAAGCGCGTGACGGTCAACGGCCTGGCGCGTCGGGTGGGCGGCCTGGGCGAAACGGTGCGCAGCGTCCTATTCCGGCCGGAGGAGATGCTCCTGCTGGTGGGCTCGCCTTCCGAGCGGCGCCGGTTCATGGACTCGATCGTCGCCCAGCACGACCGGCCCGCAGCTCGCGACCTGGCGGACCTGGCGCGCATCCTCGCCCAGCGTAATGCCCTGCTGCGAGCCATCCGGCACGAAGAGGCCGACGAGGGCGAGCTCGGGTTCTGGGATGAGCAGCTGGCCCTGGTCGGCGGCAGGGTGATGGCGGAACGGCTCGCGGTGGTCGGGCGGTTGGGTGAGCTGATCGGTCCGCTGCACGATGCGGTCGCGCCGGAATCGGAGCGCGGCGATGCAGTGCGGCTGGCGTATGCGGATTCGCTGAAGGATGCCTGGCCGGATCGCGCGGTGGGTGCCGAGGCGGCCCTCGATGACAAGCCGGCCCTGGCGGCAGAGCTGGCCGCCGCCTATCGCCGCCGGCTCGCCGGTGTGCGTCAGAAGGAAATCTGGAACGGCGTCTCGCTGGTCGGACCGCAGCGCGACGACCTTGCGGTGCAGCTCGATGGCCGCGATGTGGCCGTGCACGCCTCGCGGGGCCAGCAGCGGACGATCATCCTGGCGATGAAGCTGGCCGAAACGGACCTGCTCAGCGTGGACGGATCATCGCCGCTCGTCCTGCTCGACGACGTCTTCAGCGAGCTGGATCGCCAGCGCTCGGAGCGCGCGCTGGAGCTCCTGCTGGCGCGTGGCCAGGTGCTGGTCACCATGGCCGACCTGTCGAGCCTCCCGTCTCGACGGCGCCGCAGCGTCCCGATCTGGCAGGTGAGCGACGGTACGCTCCAGCTGGCACCGCGAGTGGCCTAGACCCATGGGCGCTGGCGATCGGCCGTCAAGGCCGTCCTCGGTCGAGGAGGCGGCCTCCGCCGTCCAGCGCGCGCTCCTCACCTGCATCGGGCCGGGCGCCGCCGAGCAGATCGCGCTTGCCCAGGCGCGGCTGGCGTGGCAGGAGGTCACGGACGAGGCGGGCCTCACTCGCGGACCGATGCACAGCCGGCTGACGCGCGTGACCAACGGCGCGGCGCGGATCGAGGTAAGCGACGCGATGCTGGCCGGCGAGCTCCGCCTCCGGGCCGACGCCCTGGCCTGGGCCGCCAACCGGCGCATGCAGGACCGACCGGGGGCCAGTCTGCGCATCACCTCCCTGACGATCGTCGTGGGTCGGGGCGAGCGGGGTGGGTCCCTATAATCGGCATCGGCCTTGGCCGCGCTCCGCACTCATCCCTCGCACCTCAGAGCTGCCGGCATGACGAATCGACTCGCAACCCGTATCGGACTCCCGGTGCCGGAGGAGCGACCCGCCGACACGCGTGACGTGCTGCGGTTCCGAGAGCCCGCGGTGGGTGCCGAGGTTCGGACCAAGGGCAGCCTCTTCCTGCTGGCGCAGGTGACCGGGGGCGATGCGGCGGTTGGCCGGGCCGCCTCGCAGGCCCTCGAAGCCCTCGAGCATGACTACTACTACGACCTCTCCGCCGGCGCACTCGGCGCGCTGGGGAAGGCCCTCGCCAATGCCAACCGCCGCCTCTACCACCAGCGCGGGAAGCTGGGGATCCCGCGGCGCGCAGGGGTAAGCGTGATCGCGGTGGCCATCCGCGGGCGAGAGGCGCACGTCGCGAAGCTGGGCCCCGCGTCGGCGGTGATCGTCCGCCAGTCGCGGATGTACGAGCTGCCCCCGCCGCCGACGGCAGCCGAGGAGGACCCGCGCGTGCGACAGCGCAGGGTCGCGGCGACCCTGGGCGAGGCCCTCGAGATCGAGCCCTACAGCTGGCAGGGCGAGCTCGCGCCGGACGACCGCATCGCCCTGGTGAGCCGCAACCTGGCCCAGGTCGTGGGGGTCGACGAGCTCAAGCGCGCGCTCGCCCTGCTGCGTCCTTCCCAGGCGGTCGAGCATCTCCAGCACCTCTTCCAGATCCGCGGCGGCCGCGGCTCGGATGGCGTGCTGGCGATCGAGATCAGCGCGCTGCCGGCGACCGCCAAGACCCACCACCTCGAGCCGGTGCATGCAGCCGAGCCGCTCGCCGGCCTGCCGGACCAGAGCCCTGTTCCCCTCGCCGATGCCATCGGGCGCTTCTTCCATCGCTCCGGCGACGCGATCGACGGTGTGCAGGCGGCGCTCGGACGTGGCGGGCTGCGCCTCATGAGCTGGATCCTCGCCTTCGTCCCGCGCCGGCGGCCGCGGCTGCGGACCGTGGCACGCACCGAGATCCGGGAGGAAGAGCGCCGTCACCGGCTCGGGTTGCTGGGCATCGGGGCCGTGGCAGTCCTCATCGCCCTCGGCACGACCGTCGCGAGCCTGCCTGCGGCACGCCCCGCGGAGGCCATTCCCCGGGCTGCCGTCGCGCGCACGGCGATCGCGGAGGCGAAGGACCTGATCGAGAAGGTCGCGACCAAGGTGGATGGCCAGAACCTGGTGTCGCGTGCGCCGGAGCGCGCGAAGGGCTACCTGAATGACGCGTACAAGGCGCTGCAGCTGGCCGCCAGCGCCGGCATCAGCCCCGCACAGCTCGCGTCGCTGCAGACGAGCGTCGACCGGGGCCTCGATGCGCTCTACCAGGTCACCCGCCTCAGCGACGTGGCTCTAATCCTCGACCTGCGACGCAGCTTCGAGGACGTGGTGCCGCTGCGCATGGTGGCGGCCAGCGACGGCTCGCTGTGGATCGCGGAGACCGGTCGCGGCCGCGTGATCCGCGTGGATCCGGCGCGGAAGCGGGCGACTGTGGTCTATCGGGCCGGGCAGCAGGTCTCCGGCCGCACCACCGGAGAGCCATGGCTGATCGCGACGGCGGCTACCGACGTGGTGGTGGTGGATCGCCAGCGCCAGGCATGGCGTTTCGACCTCGGCCAGCGTTCGCCACGGCGGCTCGTTCTGAACGGCATCGACAAGGTGAGCCCGAAGGCCGCGTTGCTGGTGGCCCTGCAGCATCGACCGCCCCTGCAGATCTTCAACCTCTACCTGGTCGATCCCGGCGACGGACGGGTGAAGAAGTGGGCGCCGCCGGCGGTGATCCCGATCACCTATCCATCGGCTCCGGACAGCTTCCTCACCGCCAGGCCGGACCTCTCGGTGGCCTCCACCACCGACCTTCAGGCGGATGCCAACCTGTGGCTCCTGCATGCGTCGACCGTCACCCGCGTGAACTTCGGCCGCCCGCTGGCGCAGGCGGACTTCTCGTTCGATCCGCCGCCCGATCGCGAGGTGCGTCCCACCCTCGGCTACCGGCTGCTTCGCGAGGCGTCGGTCGGAGATCGCGAGCTCTTCTACGTGTGGGACCAGGCGAACGCGCGCATCATCGCCTTCCAGCGCGCCGACGGTGCCTTCGTGAAGCAGTGGATGGCGCCACGCAGCGGAACGAACGCTCGGATCCTGACCTCGGTCGTCGGCATGCAGGTCCTCTCAGCCGCCGACGGACCCCCGGCTGCCTACCTCCTGACGGATGGTCGCATCACCCGCGTGGTCCTCGAGTAGCGCCTAGAATCGGGCCATGGGCGAGCCACAGCCGTTCGGCCGCGTGCGCCTGGTCGAGATGGTCGTCGAGAGCGTGCGCGTCCACATGCTCTCGAGCCAGCACGTCGTCATCCTGAAGGAGACGGAGCGGGACCGATACCTGCCCATCTGGATCGGTCCGTCCGAGGCAAATGCCATCGCCATGCGTGGTCGTCACCCACGTGACCGATGGGACATTCCACGCCCGCCTCTACCTCGAGACGGGCGATGGCAGCGAGACGGAGATCGACTCACGCACCTCGGACGCCATCGCCGTGGCGGTGCGGACGGGATCGACGATCTACGTCGACGCGCGGGTGCTGGACGAGGCCGGCGTCGAACCGGACCAGGCCGATGACTCCGAGGAGAGCGATGCCAAGCTCGCCGTCTTTCGCGAATTCGTCAATTCGCTCGACGTCGACCTGCCGCCCGGCGAGATGGGCCCGCCTACCGAGGAGCAGAGCAGCTAGCCGCGCAGGCTGAACCCACCTCGCGTGAACAGGAACGACGCGGCGAACGCCGCGAGGCCCAGAGGGACGAGCGCGAGCGAGCCCAGGCTGATGCTGAGCGCGTCGAGCACGAACAGCACGATCGCCACGAGCAGCAGGATTGCGGACAGGTCGAGACGCATGAGGACCTCCTTCGGCAGCCGATGTAGGCAGCCGCTGTGCCAGCCGACTCGGCGTTCCGATGCCTAAGAGTGCGCCGTACCCTGCGCGGGTAGCTCTCCCAGGGTTCTGCGCCGATCGAACCAGAGCGCAAGGCGCAGCTTTCCGAGGTCTCGGAAGGTCCGCAGGATCTTGACGAAGCTCGCACCCGTGTTCGTGCCGGCGGCGCGCGGGAAGTGGTGCACCCCAACCTGCGCCATCGGCACCTTGCGAGCGCGAAGCTTGACCAGGAGCTCCGCGGAAAGGAACGGGCCGTGCGAGTCAAGCCGCAGGCCATCGAACACCTCGCGCCGAAATACCTTCATGGCGCAGTCGATGTCGCGGACCCGCAGGCCAAAGGCGACCGACACGACGGCGTTGTAGGTCTTGGCGATGACCAGCCGATGGAACGGGTCTTTTCGCTTGATCCGCCATCCGATCACCGCGTCGACCTTCTTCCGCCCGGGATCGTCGAGGCGGTCGAGGAGGAGCCGAAGCTCGTTCAGGTCGAACTGGAGGTCGCCGTCCGAGAAGGCGATGAGCCGCCCGGAGGCGTTCGCGAAGCCGGCCTTCAGCGCGCCCCCGTAGCCGCGATTGGGCTGGTGGAAGACGTGGACCCGTGAGTCGGCGGCCGCCAGCTGATCGGCAAGCTCGGGCGTGCGATCGCTTGATCCGTCATCCACGATCAGGACCTCCAGCGAATCGACCATCGGCCCGACCTGCTCGAGGGCCAGCTGAACGGTGCGCTCGACGTTCTCCTCCTCGTTGTAGGCCGGGAAGAAGAAGGTGAGGTGCGGACGGGCGGACGGGGCGAGCGGCTCGATCACGAGGGCGGTTGCTCCCTGATGTGGAGGAGTGAGCTGAACAGGGGAAGGGTCTCCACCCATTCTGTCGGGAAGGTTGCGACGATGCGGTCGCGATCCCAGTCCGGCGGCACCACGTAGACCGGCCGCTTGCCAAGGAATCTGCGGATCGCGCCGTCGATCGTCACGTAGCCATCGTCGAGGATGTTGCGTTCGTCGATGATCGTCACATCCGGGCGCTCGCCCAGGACCCAGCGGTGGTACCACAGCGGCGTGGAGTAGCTCCACCAGCTGATGAGGACCGCACCCTGCGGCAGCTGGGCGTAGGCGCTCGACACCCACTGGTCCGCTACCCGATTGTCACTCTGGTCGGCGGGCTGGTAGTTGACCACCAGCGTTCCGCGATCCCCGCGAACCGGCGCGATGTCTGGGCTGCCGCCCGCGCCACGGCCCCTGCCGATCATTGCCACCGCGACTCCGATCATCGGCGCGCTCGCGACCAGCGCGGGGAGGTAGTAGCGGTTGATGTCACCGTCGTTGAAGTTCATCGAGTAGACGATGTCGGCCACCACGATGAGACCCAGAAACACGAATGCGCCCAGGTGGCGAACCGCGAGGGTGGCTGCCCCAACCGCTGCGAGCACCCACCCAGGCCCCAGGTACTGCCTGCCCAGTACGACCGAGGCGTCGGGCCACTTGTCGCCGATCGAGCCGATCACGTTGCTGAAGTCGAATAGGCTGTGGAACTGCTCGGCAAAGATCAGGTAGCGGATGCGGTCGAGCGTGTCGGGCCGCGCGTAGAAGAGGGGCGGCTCAGGAGGCGTCAGCGCGCGGATCGGGATGTACAGGTAGGTCGCCAGCCCCAGCAGCAGGAACCCCGCGCATCCGAGAATCAGCCTCCATCGGCGCCACAGCCCCGGGTCGACGATGAACAGCCAGACGGCGATCCCGAAGGCCATGAGCCCGACCAGTGGATGGTTCCCCAGCGCGATCCCGAAGACCAGCGCCGCCGCCAGCAACCAACCGCCCGCCCGCCTGGCGCCGCCCCGCTCGGCGGCCCGCCAGCAGAAGAGGAGCCAGATGAGGAGCGCCACGAAGAACGTGTTCAGGGCATGGACGTCGGCGCGCACCGCGACCGCCCATGCCTCCTCCGCGAAGGCAAACACACCGCCCGCGATGGCCGCCGCCGCCGCGCGCAACCCCGGATGGCGCTCGTCGATGACGTGTCCGGTGATGAGCACCACGAGGCCCGCTGACAGGGCGATGCAGACCCCCGACAGGACGTTCATCCGCCATGCAACGTCACCGAACGGGATCTGGCTCCACAGCCAGCCGAGCATGGCGTACGTCGGGAATCCGGTCGGATGGAAGATCGACAGGGTATGCGGCACCGTCTGGGCTTCGGCGGTATCCCAGAAGCCGGTCGACGGGAGCATGGTCCGCAGGAAGATTCCGAAGGCGACCACCGAGACCGCCGCCGCGGTCCATGACAGCAGCCCTTCCGCGTAGGGAAGGGCTGTGCGGCGCATGCGGGGGAGCGCGACTCCGCGCAGAGGGGCGGGCTGAATGAGCTCGCCCGTTGCGGCAACCCATCGCTCGCCGAGGACGTCGGAGGTGGGATGTATACTCACCGCCACTTTGGCGAGCGTGACCTACCGGCGCCTGTGACCTCGGCGCCGACGATGACCCGCGACCCCGCGCGGGGACGGGGCGCAAGGTCAGTCGAGCGCGGCCTGCCCTTCGGCGCGGGGACTCTCCTGCTCGCGATCATCGTTGGTGGGCTGCTCCTTCGAGCGTTCATCGCCGCACTCTGGGTGCCAAAGAGCGGCTTTGGCATCGACATCGGTGACTTCAGCGCCTGGGCCCAGCAGATGGCCAGCATCGGTCCCGGCGCATTCTATCGAGCCGGTTTCCTCAGCGATTATCCGCCGGGGTACATGTACGTGCTGTGGGCGCTCGGCCTCATCGGGCACGCCTTCCAGCCCTTGGTGGGTATCAACATCACCGGAGGCCTGGTCAAGATCCCCGGAGTGCTCGCCGACGCGGGGACGGCCTGGCTCCTCTTTCTTTTTGCGCGCCGCTTCCTGGGCCGCGGGGTTGGCGACCCCGTGGCGGAGCGGATCGGCCTGGCGGCCGCGACCATCTACCTCTTCAACCCGGGGGTGATCTTCGACTCATCGGTCTGGGGCCAGGTCGATTCGGTTGGGACCTTCGCCATCATCGGGACGCTCTACCTGCTGGCCCGCGGCTGGACCGAGGCGGCATCCGTCGGGGCGGTCGTCTGCCTCCTGCTCAAGTACCAGTTCGCGTTCGTGATCCCGATCGTCGCGATCGTGGGGCTAAAGCGACACCTCTTCGGACGCTCCTCGGATCCAGATCACGACGGTCGGCCAGATGCGCTGCGCGTCCTGACCTCGGTGGCGTCCGGCCTGGGTTCACTTGTCCTGCTGATCTTCCCGTATGGCCTCTCGCTGACCCCCGGCGCAGACCCGAAGACGAGCCTCATCGGCCAGTTCGTCAAGGCCGCCGGCACCTATACCGGGCTGACCATCAACGCCTTCAACCTGTGGATGAACCCTTGGAGCGGACTCGCCGGGCCTCGCGACACTGGCGGGCTGACCCCGAGCCTGTTTTGGGGCGACGACCAGCAGGTCGCCGTGGTCATCGGCTCGTTCGCCGTCAACTGGCAGCTGGTGGGGGCGCTCCTCTTCATCGCCGTCGCCCTGTACGCCGCCTGGCTCCTGGTCCGGCGCGATGACGCGGCTGGCCTACTCGTCGTGTCGCTGGTGATCGCGGTCGCGTTCTTCGTGCTGCCCACCAGGGTGCACGAACGGTATCTCTTCCCCGCGCGATCCTGTACGGCGTCCTGTCGGTCTCGTTCTTCGCCAACGTCTACGGCGTATACACCGCGGATTGGTCCTTCTACCCGACCATCATCAACGCCGGGGCCGCCGGCTTGCCCATGGCCCGCGATCCGATCTTGCAGGCCACGCTTCTGTCGCCGTGGGGGATCTATGTCATCTCGGCCGTGATCGTGGCCGCGCTGGGTTGGCTCCTCGTACTGGCCAGCCAGGTTGCACGCGGGCCCGTCCGAGGGGTCTCCGCGGCAGGGACCGATGGTGCGGCCGCTAGGCCGGCGCGGGCGCCTGCGCCTGGGTTCCAGGCGCCGGGCTGGCCACGACCAGTTTCCGAGTCACATCAGCGCTTCGCCGACCCGCCGCGACGCCTCGATCGCCTTGACGCGCTGCTGATGCTGGCCCTGGTGTTGATCGCCTTCGGCTACCGCCTGTGGCGGCTCGATGAGCCGCGCTCGATGCACTTCGACGAGGTCTACCACGCCCGCTCCGCCACGGAATGGCTGGCCGACTGGCAGCACGGCTGGAAACGCGACGTCTACGAGTGGACCCATCCAATGGTCGCCAAGTACCTGATCGCGGCCGGCATCGAGATCACAGACCCGAACAAGGCGGTGAGCAGCGTCGACCTGGCGCGCGCCAGCCCGGCGGTGGCTGTTGCGCCGCGGCGCGACTCGGCTGGCTACCCGCGCTCGGTCGCCTTCGTGGCCGATGGAAGCCGGGTCGAAGCCGTCGACGCCCTGAACGGGAGTGCAGTAGCGAGCTGGGATGCTGGGGCGCCGGTCGCGGCCCTGGGCTTCGATGACCAGGCGGATCGGCTGCTGGTCGGTTTCGGGTCGAGCGGCAACGTCTCGGTGTACAGCCTGAGGCCCTTCCTGTCCGGCCACGGCGAACGGGCGCCGCCAGTCGTGACCGCCACCATCGACACCGGCCTCAAGTCGGTCGAGCAGATCCTCATCCCGGCCGACGCGTCGGAGGTCGCGTTCCGCGGGTCGGACGGCCTAACCGTTGTCGAGCGAACCACGGGCGTCGTCCTGTCCAGCAAGCCGATCGTCGCGCAGCAGATTGCCTTCGCGACCGGGACCTCGGATTCACAGGGAGATGCCCTGTTTGCGACCGTGCCCGGGCAGCGAGTGGTGGTCGCCCTAAATGCGACGACGCTCGCCGAGCGCAATCGACAGCAGCTCCAGTACCCGCTCCCGGGACCACTGCTGGTGCAAGGAACCGGCGCCGATCAGCAGCTGTGGGTCGCGACCGGCCCGCTTCCCGGCACCGAAGAGCACGGTCCCAGCAATGGCGGGTTCGTCGTCTTCTCCGCGCCGGAGCTGAGCCAGACCACGCTCCCCCCAATGCCCCTCCCCGGCCACGCCACGTCGTTTGCCTGGCAGCCGGTCGCCAACGTCGTGTACGCGGCGGGCATCGCCGACGACGGGAAGCCAACGCTGTGGACCATCGACCCGCTCGGCGACTCGCGTTCCGGATACGCGACCTTCGATGCCACGACCTTGCCCGCGCCCGCCACCGCGATGGCGTTCGACGTCTCCAACCATTCCCAGTCCGACGACGATGGACGCCTGCTGGTCGCGACTTCCGGGGGAGGAAGCGCAGCGCTGGTGGGCATCGACGCGGGGAGCAACGCCTTTGCCTGGCGGCTGATGGGGATCGTGTTCGGGGCGATCCTGGTGGGTCTCGTCTACCTGCTGGCGGCCACCATGTTTCGGCGGCGTGGCATCGCGATCCTGGCCGCCCTGTTCGTGGCCTTCGACGCCATGAGCTACGTGATGAGCCGCATCGCCATGAATGACATCTACGTGGCGGTCTTCATCGTCGCGGCCTACCTCGTCTTCTGGCAGATCTGGTCGGGCCGATGGGCGCGCAGCGCCTGGTGGGCGCTGCCGCTGGTGGGCGTGCTCATCGGCCTGGCGGCGGCCACCAAGTGGGTGGGCTGGTATGCGCTCGCCGGCCTGCTGGTACTCGTCCTGGCCCGATCCGCGCTGGGCCGTTTCCTGCTGGTTGCGGCGATTGGATTCCTGACCATCGCGACCGGATTCGGCGCACCGTGGCCCTTCCTGGTGGCCTGCCTGCTCGCGCTGGCCGTCGCGCTGGCGTTCGTCTACGTGCGGCCCATCGCGCTCGACCCGGCGGATCTCATGGCGGTGCCCGCCACGGGGGTCGTGCTTGGCGGAGTCGGCCTGGCCTTCGCGATCGGCTACGGGCAGGTCGAGGGCCGGACGCCCGGCAATGCGGTGGAGGCGCTCTTCGACTTCCTGGCGCGGGGGACCCAGGCCGCCTGGCCGGCGTGGCTCATGCTTGCCGTGGCGGGCCTGCTCATCGGCTCCCGCGCGGTTGTCTCACTCAGAAATCCGGCCAGCGATCGCCGCTGGCTGCAGCCCAGCGAGCTGGCGGGCTTCGCCTGGCCATGGGTGGGCGCCTGCCTGGTCGTCGTCCCGTTGCTGGTCTACTTCGTGGCCTACATCCCCTACCTGCAGCTGGGGCACGCGGTCTCGATCCCGGGCGGGCCTGGCTACGGGTGGTCGCTGGACGAGCTGCAGGTGCAGATGTTCAGCTACCACTTCAACCTGCAGGCCGGCCACCCTGCCGCCTCGCCGTGGTGGAGCTGGCCGCTCGACCTGAAGCCAGTCTGGTTCTACGGCAGCCCGGGCTGGGACGGCAACCTGGTCGCGGCCATCTACAACGGCGGCAACCCGGTGCTCTTCTGGGCCGGGGTGCCGGCCATCGTCGCCTGCGGCGTGCTCGCCTGGCGGCGCCGTTCGGCGGCGTTGGTGCTGATCGTCGCCGCCTTCGCCTTCCAGTTCCTGCCGTGGACGCGCATCGAGCGCGCCACCTTCCAGTACCACTACCTCACGGCGGTGCTGTTCGCGATGATCGCCATCGCCTACCTGGTGGACGAGGCGCTCCGCAGCCGGGCCTACCAGGCGCTGGGTGTCGCCTTCCTCGTGGCGGCGGCGGTGGTCGGGGTCATGATCTGGCCGCTCGGCGCCGCGTGGCCGATGCCGGACTGGTACATGAACGCCGCTCGAGCCCTGCCGCCCTGGAACTTCGAGTTCAAGTTTCCCGGCCCGCCGCAGGGTAACCGAGAGGTGTTCAGCACGACCACCCTCCAGCTGGTCACGGGTGCGATGCTGGCGCTCGGGGCGGCCGCGTTCGCGCTCTACGGGCGCCCCTGGATCGCGCGCCTTGGTCTCGCTCCCGTGCTAGCTGGGGGCCCGCCTGAGCGCACCCAAGAGCAGGATGAGCCCGATCAGGATCAGCGCCAACGGCCAGAGCTCGGCAACCCGCAACCAGGGCACGTAGTCCCGCGCCAGGAACCAGATCCCGACCAGGATCAGCACGGCGCCGACGAGGATCCCGCCCTCTCCTGACCGGCGTCGCCGCCGCTCGGCGCGGCGCGCAGCCCAGTCACCGGCGATTGAGGACGGTTGCGAGGGCTTCGGTGCCGATGGCGCAGGCCCGCTCGCGCCCGCCGACGCTCCGGGTGTCGGAGCCGGCCCCGATGCGGAGGCATCGGTCTGGGAAATGCCGGACGACCATGGCGAGCCGCTGACGTAGCCGGAAGGTGCCTCGGGCACGACGAACCACATCACGATGTAGAGGAGCAGGAAGAGGCCTCCGCTCGCGATGATCAGGACCGCCCACGCCACCCGGACGAGCGAGGGATCCAGGTCGAAGTACTCGGCTAGGCCTCCAGCCACTCCTCCGAGCATGTGTTCCCGCTCCGACCGATATAGGCGCCGTCCGTTCACCTGCATCCTCCCGCTGGGTTCAGGTCGAAGCTGGCCGCGTTGCCGTGCACCGTCAGCGCCACCCGATGGTCCGCCTGCGCATAGCTTGCGCTCTCCCAGGTGTCGCCATTTCTGGCGAGGCCGGAGTCTTCCAGGTTGGTGCCGAAGGCCGTACCGCTGGCCGTGATACGCAGTCCGGTGCCCGATGGCGCACAGAGCTTGACGGATCCCGCATTGGTCTGGATGGTGCCTGACAGCGCGGTGCTTCCCGACGCGATGATCGCCAGGCTGCCGGCGTTGAGCTCCACGTCGAAGCCTTCGATGCCCGCGCCGTCGAGCGCCACCAGGACATCGGCAGCGTTCGGGTGGAGCGAAAGCGCGCTGAATCTGGCTCCGGTCAGGTGCATGATCGCCTTCGAGGTGTTGATGTGGACCTCAGCGTGGTAGGTCGTAGCAGCCGGAAGCTGCACAACCCAGTGCTCACGGTTGCGATCCAGGAAGAACCCGCCTCCCTGGTTAGCCGAATCCAGGTCCAGGTGGTCGCTGGCGCCGTCCACGGTGGGTGCCTCGTTTCCGGTACTGCCGACCGAGGCGCGCCAACTCGATCCCTGGCCCATCGTCAGGTCGAGGCTTCCGCAGTCCAGGCGCCAATCCAGGGAGGCGCTCGCCCCCAACGTTCCGGTGTGGTCCTGCAGCGTCGCGGGTGGGGAGTCGCCGCAATCAGCGGCGAATCCCGGCGCGACCGCGATCGCCGTTCCCACGGCTGCACCGAGTACGACGGCAGCGAGGGCGGTGCCGAGGAGCGCGATTTGCGTGCGTAACAGGATGAGGGTGGTGCCGAGCGCGACCAGGAGCAGCGGCCAAAGCCGCCAGCTCGCCGCCATCGCCGTCCGATCGAGATAGCCGAGCTGGATGGCGAGTGCTACCAACCCAGCTGTCACCAGACTCAGGCCCCAGAACAGGAACCCGCGGTGGAAACGCATGTCGGGCCTCCGTACCCGACGGTCATTCTCGCATGCGGTGGACCGGCGCCAATCGCAGCAGGTTCACGTTACGCGCCGACCTCGACGATTTCGGAGAATGACGGCGACATGAGCGAGGAGGAGCCACGGTCAGCCTCAGGTTCTGGCGCCGCTCCAGCACTGCTGGTCGATCATCTGACCAAGCGATTCGGCGACCGAACCGCCGTCGAGGACGTCTCCTTCGAGGTGGGACGAGGCGAGGTGTTCGCATTTCTCGGTCCAAACGGCGCCGGCAAGACGACGACAGTACGGATGCTCGGCACCGTCATCGAGCCGAGCTCGGGGTCCGCAGCA
>VBJP01000146.1 GCA_005880165.1 Chloroflexota bacterium
CGATGTCGGCCGTCGGGTTATTCGTGGGATCGGGCGGCAGGTAGGTCACGCCGTTGTCAGTGGAGACCAGCATGTAGCAGCCGCTCAGCACCTCGGCATGGTTGGCCGCCAGGTAGACGCGTCGTCCAGCTGCGCTCGATGTGGGGTCGAAGACACCCATCCACTGCCGGTCCGTCTCCGGGAAGCATCCCTCGCCCGGGATGAAGGTCTTTCCCTCGTCGTAGGAGCGGAAGGTGCTGTTGCACTGCAGGGTCTGCAGGTCGGAGGCGAAGACGTCGCGGTTCTTGGCGATCGTGATCTCGGTATCGCCGCCACCGTTCTGGCAGTTGGACTTCGTGGGGCACCCGATCAGGTGCCACTGGATGCCGTGATCCTCGGACTTCCAGAACCACGAGGCCTGGGTCGTGCTTCCGCCGGGACCGCTCACGTAGTTACCGTAGTGATTGTCGATCTGGATGTCGGGCTCGCCGACCATGCGGATGGGGTCGTTCCAGTTGGCGTGGTCGAAGGTGATGCCACGGGATGGACCGGGCGGTGGAGGCGGCTCGAGCGCCAGGGTCTGGATCGTCAGGGTAGCCGTGTAGGGCTGAGCCGATGTCGCGAGGAACGGGCACGCGACGACCTTGTACGCGCCGGCGGCGAGGTTCGTCCCCCGCACCGTTTCACTCGGCGTGCCGCCATCGCTCGAGCCCACGGGAACCCCGCCCGGCCCGACGACGGTCAGGATCTCGTCGTTATCGCCGTTGTTCCAGGCGATGCTGAAGGTGAAGTTGGCCTGCACCGAGTCGTAGGCACCAGCAGGCACGTTGATCGTCTCCGTGTGCGTGTCGGCGGTCGCTGTGTCGGCGAACGGGCCGCAGTTGCTGGAGGCGTTCGTGCCCGCGGGGATCGTGCCGGTCCATGTGTCGGTGACCGTCGCAACGCCGCTGGGCACGGTGACGCTGCTTGCGGGCGGGGTCGAGGCCTTCGACGCGCCCGCAAGGATGAGGTAGCCCGCGACGGCCAATGCCGTCAACAGCGCCAGGATGGGAATGACACGGAAAGTCGCCGGGCCTCGCAGCTCCGAGACCGGTGCGGGACGAGCCATCGCTCCACTCTCCTCGACGGCTGCCCCGCGGAGCCCATGCTCGACAGGGTCGGGGCTGAGCCGGCTCTCAGCGGCGCAATCCGCATGCCACCAGATGCGGCCCGGCCTTCCAGCGACGGATTAGGCGTCCACGCGGAGGATCGTCTCGCCCCCGAAGGCCAAGGGCTCACGGACCTGGTATGCATCGGCCAATGTGTTCCAGGCCTGGAAACCGGGATGGCTGTCGTGCTGGTGATGACCCTCGCTATCGGCGAACACCGCGATGACCAGGTACTCGGTCGCGTCTGGGGTGCGTTGGAAGGTGATGGCGAGGCGCGAGAGGGATGCGCGGACCAGCACGCCACGGCCGGAGAGGTCCTGCCAGACCGGTAGCTCGTGCTCGCGGAACCCCTGTTCGAACTCGTCGACACGATCCTCGCCGACGCTCAGGACAATCGCCACGGTCTCCACCGCAACCCTCCCTCCTCGATCAGGCGGACGTGCGCCCGGGCACCGTCAACCGGGCGCTTGCGATGCGGAGAATGCGGTGGCCAGCGGGCGCCTGGCCACCGCTATCGGTCTGCTACAGCCCCCCGCCCGTGTAGAGTGCGAACGAGGCTCCCTGCGGGTCACTCAGGATTGCGAAGCGTCCTCCCGGATAGTCCTGCGGCGCGAGCATCTCCTTGCCTCCAAGGCCGATCGCCTTCTGGAACGAGGCGTCGACGTCGTCGGCCTTGAAGTACACCGTCCAGTAGCTCGGAACTTCGGCCGGGATGTTGGGTGGCATCTCGAGGGCGCCGGCGATGCTCTCGCCGTCAACCTGGAACTCGGTGTACTCCTGACCCTCGCCGAACGGGCTGGTCTTGTGCGTCCAGCCAAAGACCGCCTCGTAAAACGGGATCGCGCGCTCGAGGCCGCGCGAGTTCAGCTCGGCCCAGGCGAGCGTGTTCGGTTCGCCCGACAGGAAGTTGCGCATCCGAGCCGCCTGCCAGGCCGACAGGATGGCGCCAGTCGGGTCCGCGAAGACGGCCATGCGTCCCTGGTCGCCCACGTCAAACGCCGGCGCGATGATCGTTCCGCCGGCGTCCTGGATCTTCTTCGACAGGGCATCGACGTCATCGGTCCCGATGTACAGGCCCCACGCGGTAGGCGTCTGCGGGGACATCTTGGGACCGATGCCGGCGACATCTGCGTCCCCCACCTTGGCCAACGCATAGCCGCCGTACAGGGGGTCGGGGTTGACCTCCACGCGCCAGCCGAAGAGCTTGGCGTAGAAGTCGCGTGCGGCTGCGGCATCGGGCGTCGAAAGCTCAACCCAAGCGATCTTGTTGGCTGTTGCAGTCGTGGTTTGTGGCATGACGAGGGCCTCCTGTTGCCAACGGGGTCCGACCGGCGAGCAAGCTGCCGGACGTTGAAAGGGGAGACCTATTGTCGCACCGATCTACCCCTGAAGCACAGCCACGACGTTCCCCGCCGGATCCTTGAACCAGGCGATCGGAGGACCCTGATCGCGCATGATTCCGCGCTCGTCCTGGTTGAATCCCTCGTAGCGCTCCATGGTGACTCCGGCCTTGGTGAGGCTGTCCACCGCGGCGTCGACATCGGACACCGGGAAGTTCAGGACGGTGAACGAAGCGGGTTCGTGGTTCTCCTTGGGGTAGATCAGCACGGTGCCGCCACCAGCCAGGTGCAGCGTCAGCATGTCGTTGTCTTCGGTGATCTCCAGGCCGAGCGTCTGACCATAGAACTCCTTGGCCCTCGGGATGTCATTCGCCGAGAACCCCGAGAACGCGTGGCTGTCGCGGAACATGCGCTTCCTCCTCGAACCAGGCTGTTGCAGGTGACGTCGCCGCGCGGCGAGCGACGTATCGGCTCACAGGTGTGCAATGCGCTTGCCGCAGTGGCGAGCGGCGCCTCAGCCGCAGGGGAGGAGGCCTTGGGCTTCCTTGACGCGCAAGACGTTGAGAACGGCGTTGTCGACGCGCGCCCGGAACAGGGCGCTTTGGGCGGCGCCGAACGCAACGGCCTTGGCCATGGCGATGGCCGGCGTCAGCTGGTTGATGATGATCATGTCGCCGCCGGCGGCGATGAAGTCGATGGCGCGCGTTCCGGGAGGGATCGACGCAACCGCGGTCGCACCCAGGGAATCGGAGATCACGACACCGCGGTACCCCAGGTCGTGGCGGAGCATCCCGGCGATGACGGTCGGCGAGAAGGCGGCGAGATGCTGGGGATCGATCTTCACGTAGGTCGCCAGCGAGACCATCACGAAGGGGACGCCCGCCCGGACGGCGGTGGTGAACGGGGCGAGATAGGGGTCGTCGCGGGTGGTCACCGTGTCGGAGACCGCGCTGGTGAAGTCGGTGTTGCCGGCGACGCGGCCCAGCCCGGGATAGTGCTTGACGCTCGTCGCCACGCCGGCCTGGCGCATGCCGGCGATGAACGCCGCGACATGGCTCGAGACGGTCGCCGGATCGTGACCGTACTCCCGTTGCAGCTGACCGATGGGCGCGTTCTGGGCGTCGGTGCCGGATGGCACGACGTCAGCCACCGGTGCGAAGTCCAGGTTGATCCCCGCCGCGCGCAGCTCGCTGCCCCAACGAGCCGCGTTGGCCTTCAGCACGGCCGGCGCGAGGGTTCCCTGGCTGAGCGCAGAGGGCATGGCCTCGAAGCCCGGACCCGAGAGTGCCTGGATCAGGCCGCCCTCCTGGTTGGCGGCCACGAGGAAGCGCACCCCGCGAGTCGCGGCCAGAGTCGCCTGTGCCTGGACCGCATCCGCGACCACGCGATCCGCGACAGCGCCACGCGCCGTTCGCCGCGTGTACGCCACGGACCCGAAATGGAACTCGGCGATCGCCGTTCGTTCGGCGGCATCGAGCTGGTCGTCCATGAGCCCAATCATGAAGAGCTGCCCGATCCGCTGCGCCTCGGTCATCGAGGCGAGCGTGCGTTCCGTGCAGCTGAGCTCAGGCGTGGGCGCGGGCGTCAGCGGGGCGGGCGTGGGCGTGGCGGGGTCCGGCGTCGCCGATGGGGTCGCGGTCGGCGGCGGGGTTGGCGTGGGTGAGATCGTCGGCGTCGGGGTGGGCGAGCTCGTGGCCGACGGCGACGGGGTCGACAGGACCGGCGCCACGATGGGCGGGGCGGCGAGCGCGCAACCGGCGACTATCACGGTCATCAGCGGCAAACCCACCAGCCGAGCGGCTCGAACCTGCCAGGAACGCGTGCGTGTCACAACCGCATCGACGCCGGTATTGATCGAAACGTTGTGACGCGCCGCCCACGAGGCGCAAGGCAAGGCCACGCCCGACGCGTTTGACAGCACTCCTGAGCAGCCCGAGAATCCACGCCCGACCCGGTCCATCTCGGAGCTTCGGAGACCCACCCATGCCGCTCTATCTGGACACCCATAAGCACGTTCCGGGGCTGACCGCAAAGGCAGTCGCCGGCGCCCACGCTCGCGACCTGGAGGTCCAGGGCAAGCACGGGGTGAGCTACCTTCGTTACTGGTTCGACGAAGCCACCGGCAAGGTCTACTGCCTGGCCGAGGCGCCGAGCCCCGAGGCATGCGCTGCCGTACATCGCGAGGCGCACGGGCTCCTCGCCGACGAGATCGTCGAGGTCAGAGAGGGAGCGTAGCCAGCGCCGCGCCCGGCGAGAGGCGCCTCCCCTCAGCTCGCGCGTCCTCGAAGGGCACGTCGCCAAGAAGCGCCTGCACCTTCTGACGGAACGCTTCGTACTCCTCCCGAACCGCCCGGGGAACCGGGGCCCTGATCAGATCGCGGACCTTCTCTGCCGACCCGAGCAGGACCGCAGCGGCCCGCGGATCGCTGATGGTGACGACAGAGGCCAGCTTCTCCATCGCGGACGCGATCCCGGGCAGATCGCCGAGCCGGCGGCGGATCTCCAGGCTCTCCAGGTAGAGGCTCTTGGCCCGATCGAGCTCATCGGATCGAGCGGCCACGTCACCGAGGTGGGCCAGCGCCCGCGCGACACCCCGCTCGTCGCCGATGGCCCGGGAGATGGCCAGGGCCTGGTCCAGGAGCTGTGCGGCCTCTTCGGATTTGCCCTGACGCCCGAGCATGACTCCCAGGCTGTCGAGCGCGAATGCCTCGCCCCAGCGGTCCCCCGCCGTTCGAAACGCGGCGATCCCCTCCTC